>NZ_CP108454.1:8330000-8505003 GCF_036240795.1 Streptomyces sp. NBC_01268
GACGGGCGCGTCGAGTTCGAAGAACGCCTGCTCGCAGATGCGCGACTCGATCTCGGCGGACAGACTGCCGCTGCGCCAGCCCTCGTCGACCACGACGGCCCGGTGGGTCCGCCGGACCGATCCGACGAACGTGGCGTCGTCCAGGGGCCGTAGCGTGCGCAGGTCGACCACCTCCGCGCTGATCCCCTCGCCCGCCAGTTCCTCCGCGGCTTCGAGGGCCTTGGACACGCAACCGCCGTACGCGACGACCGTGACGTCGGTGCCCTCGCGCCGGACGGCCGCGCGGTCCAGGTCGACACTTCGGACCGATGGATCCAGAATTCCGGCGGCGTTGTAGAGGCTCCCGTGCTCGAAGAGCAGCACCGGGTCGGGGTCGACCAGCGCGGCCGACAGCACGTGGCGGGCGTCGTCGATCGTGGCCGGCGCCAGGACACGGAGGCCGGGGATGTGCGCGTACCAGCCTTCGAGACTGTGGGAGTGCTGGGCGGCCAGCTGCCGTCCCGCGCCCGTCGTCATGCGGATCACCAGCGGCACGCCGAGCTGTCCGCCGGACATGTGCCGCAGGGTGGCTGCGTTGTTGAGGATCTGGTCGAGGGCCAGCAGGCTGAAGTTGACCGTCATGATCTCCACGACCGGTCGCAGCCCGGCCAGCGCGGCGCCGATCCCGGCTCCGACGAACGCGGACTCCGACAGGGGCGTGTCCCGGACACGATCGGGGCCGAACTCCTCCAGGAGGCCGAGGCTCACCCCGAAGCAACCGCCGTAGCGGCCCACGTCCTCACCCATCAGGAACACTCGGTCGTCCGAGGCCAGGGCCTCGCGCAGCCCCTCGCGCAGGGCCTCCCTGTAGGTGACGCTGTCGTCGTCGGGATGCGCCCGCGGACGTGTACGCGTGCTCATGCCTGAGCCTCCTCGTGTCGGCCAGTGACATGCAGCAGCAGATCCTCGGCCGGCTCCTCGGGGGCCTGTTCGGCCGCCCGGACGGCGTCGTCGATCTCCTCGGCGGCCTGGTGCTCCAAGTCCTCCAGTGCGGCGGCGTCGAGGAGTCCAGCCGTACGCATGCCGTCGGCGAGGCCGGTGACAGGGTCGTGCCGCTTCCACTCCTCGACCTCGTCCTTCGGCCGGTACCGGTCAGGGTCGTACATCGAGTGCGCGCGGAATCGATACGTCCGCATCTCCAGGAAGTGCGGTCCGCTACCGGCGCGGATGGACTCGACCGCCCCGCGCGCCGCTCTCTCCACGGCGTGCACGTCCATGCCGTCGACGGCCCAGGCCGCCATGCCGTACGACGCCGCCCGCATCGCCAGGTCCGTCTGGGCGTGTTCGCGGGCGAGGGCCGTCCCCATCGCGTACAGGTTGTTCTCGCAGACGAAGAGCACGGGCAGTCCCCAGAGCGCCGCCAGATTGGCGGTCTCGTGGAACTCGCCCTCCGCGAAGGCCCCGTCACCGAAGAAGCAGCAGGTCACTCGAGACTCGCCGCGCAACCGGTCGGCGAGCGCCAGGCCCGCCGCGAGCGGCAGTCCGCCGCCCACGATCGCGTTGCCGCCGTAGAAGCGGCGGTCGGCGTCGAAGAGGTGCATGGAACCGCCGCGGCCGTGGCTGCACCCGGTGCTCTTCCCGTACATCTCCGCCATCACGGCCTCGGGCGGTATCCCACGGGCCAGGGCGTGGCCGTGTTCGCGGTACGTGGAGACGACCGCGTCCCGCTCGTCGAGAGCCTGGTGGACGCCGACCGCCACCGCCTCCTCGCCGATGTAGAGGTGCACGAAGCCCCGGATCGCCGCTGCGCTGTACAGCTCGACGCACCGTTCCTCGAACCGCCGGATGAGCAGCATCTGCCGCAGCAGATCCAGGTCGTGGGACGCCGCAGGAGTGCGGGAGGGCGTCGTGGGTCCACGTGCGCGACGGGGGCGCTTCGTCTTCGGTGTTCCGGCGGGCGTACCGCCGTGTGCGGTGGCCATCACGGTTCCTTCTCGGAGAGCTCGGCCGTCCCGGCCGGTTCGGGTGTCTCCAGGGTCGACACGTCGCCCTCGGGCAGGCCCAGTTCGCGGGCCCGCAGCAGGCGGCGCATCACCTTTCCGCTGCGGGTGTGGGGCAGATCCTCGACGAACTCGATCTCCCGGGGGGCCACAGCCGGGCCGAGGCGCCGACGGGCGAATGCCAAGACGTCGCGCCGTAGTTCGGTGTCGGGCGGATACTCGGGGCGCGGCAGCACGAACGCCTTGACGATCGCGCCTGCCAGCGGGTCAGGGCGTCCGATGACACCGGCCTCGGCGACCGCCGGATGCTCCATGAGCGCGCTCTCCACCTCGAACGGCCCGATGAGGTGCCCCGCGGACTTGATGACGTCGTCGGCGCGGCCCACGAACCAGTACCAGCCGTCGGCGTCGCGGCTGACGAGGTCGCCGGTCAGGTACCAGCCGTCCGCGAAGCACGCCTCGTAACGGTGCGGCTCGTGGAGGTAGGCCCGGAACATCGATGGCCAGCCCGCCCGTAGGGCGAGCTCGCCCTGGGCACCGGGTTCTTGGAGGATCTGGACGTGCCCGCCGGTGATGGCCGCCCGGCCGTCCTCGCCGCACGCCAGGACGGCGGCCTCGACACCGGGCAGTGGGCGGCCCATCGAACCGGGCCGCACCGGATCGGCCGCGAAGTTGGCGATCATGATGGCACCGGTCTCGGTCTGCCACCAGGTGTCGTGGACCGGAAGCCCGAGAGCCTCCCGGCCCCAGTGCACGGCCTCGGGATTGAGAGGCTCACCGACACTAGCGATGAACCGGAGCGACGAGAGGTCGTGACGCTCCGCGGGAGTCGGCTCGCCGCGGCGTGGTGCGGCCCGCATGAGCATGCGGAGCGCGGTGGGTGCGGTGTACCAGACGGTGACGTGCTGGTCGGCGAGGATCCGGTACCAGCGAGCGGGGGCGAAGTCCCCTTCGTCGACGACGGTCGTCACGCCGTGGGTGAGCGGGGCGATGATCCCGTACGACATGCCGGTGACCCAGCCGGGGTCGGCCGTGCACCAGAAGACGTCGCCCTCGTGCAGGTCCAGAGCGTAGGCGGCGGTGACGTGATGGGCGAGGACCGCCTCGTGCACGTGTACCGCGCCCTTGGGGGTGCCCGTCGTGCCGCTGGTGAAGTGCAACAGCGCCGGCTCCGCCGGATCGGTCGGGCACACCGTGTACGTGTCCGGCGCGGCGGCCGTGAGAGCGGGGAAGGAGAGGGTGTCCGGGGGCGGGTCGGCCCCGGGGTCGAGAAGCAGGACGTGCCGCAGGTGCGGGAGACGGGACCGTACCGGGGCCACCTTCCGCTCGTACAGCTCCCGGGTCGTGACCAGCGCGCGGGCGTTGCCCAACTCCATGCGCAGTGCGATGGGTTCGGGACCGAAGGCGCTGAAGAGCGGGCACAGGACCCGTCCGGCACGCAGCGTTCCGAGGACGGCGCTGTACAGCTCGAACCGGCGGCCGAGGAGGGTGAACACCCGCCCGCCGCGTTCCACGCCGAGCGTCTCCAGCACGTGCGCGAAGCGGGAGCTCTCGGCTGCGAGACGGGCGAAGGTGACCGTCTGGACGGTTCCGTCGCGGGCGACGCAGCGCAGCGCGACGCGTTCGCCGTGGCCCTCGCGCAGGTGCCGGTCGACGGCCTCGTACCCGATGTTGATGCCGCCGTCCGGCAGCCCGGCGAGCCGGGACCGCTCGCGTCGCCAGGAGAAGGTGGCCCGGGCGCTGTCGTAGTCGGGCATGACCGGTGCCACCCACAGGGCGTTCATCGCGGTGGCTCCACGTCGAGCGCGAGGTTGTCGTAGGCGTACTCGATCGATTCGTGCAGGGCGACGACTCCGTCGCCCGAGCGGCAGAGCCGTGTGGTCACGCGGATGTCGGCACGCTCGTCGACGCGGCCCGTCAGCCTGACGACTCCGTCGTCGACGGTCACACGGATCGTGTCCGGGGCGAGGCGCAGGAAGGGCCGTAGCAGGTCGCTGCGGCTGACGATCCCGACGACTCGACCGGTCTCGTCGGCGACGGGCAGTCCCTTCACGCCCTTGCGGTGCATTGTCCGGGCCGTCTCGACGAGATTCCAGTTCGCCCGTGCCGTGACGGCCGACGAGGTCATCGGCTGGGCGGCCGTCTCCGCATCGGGCAGCCCTCGCTCCTGGGACAGCAGCCGGACGCCCGCCCAACGGCCCTCCAGGTCGGGGAGCTCGGCGGTGGCCCGCAGCAGGTCGGCCTCCGAGACCACGCCGAGCAGGCGTCGGTCGGCGTCGACGACCGGGACCGCCGAGACGTCGTGGTCGGCGAAGAGCCGGGCAATCTGCTTGAACGGGGTCTCCGGGGCGGCGGTGACCACGTCGTGGGGCATCACCTCGAAAACCGTGCGGTGCTGCATGACGGTCCTCCTTCACGGGACGCGGCCGCCCCAGGTCTCACTCTGCTGCGCGAACCGCACCCGGGGCAGTGCCGAATGGTCCCCTTCAGGGACTGTTGGCCCCTATGGCGGTGGGCCCGCCGGGACGCACGGTGGAGAAAGCGAGAGAGCCCGTCTCGGGAAGACCGCGGCCGGGCGCTCGTGCCGGGAGGCGAGAAGCATGACCGGGACCGGAGCACGACAAGGCCAGGAGAAGCCCCGCGCCGGGTTGTGGGCTCGCGTCGGTGACCGGCTGATCGTGGGCGGTGCGACGGTCGGGGACGAGGGGCGAGACGGTGAGATCGTCGGGCTCCACCATCCGGACGGCACTCCGCCCTTCGATGTCCGATGGGCGGACACGGGCCGGGTCACCGAGGTGTTCCCGGGCCCGGACGCGCGCGTCCAGCACTTTCCGCCGCACGGCACGAGAGAGGCCGGACCCGGGAAGGCTGCTACGAGGTCGTGAATTCCGCCGTCGCGGCCACCACACCGGGCACCGCTCGTGTCAGGCGCAGGGCCAGATCCGCCGGAACAGACTGTGGCAGGCGTCCGGCGAGCGTCACCGCGCCGTTCTCGACCCGTACGGTCAGTGCCGCGTCACCTTCGGGGATCAGGTGCGTGAGGAGCTCGTGGCGCACGTCCTCGGCGAGTTCGGAGTCGGAGCGAAGGTAGACCTTGAGCAGATCGCCCCGGCTGACGACACCCACCGGGCGGCCCTCCTCGTCCACCACGGGAAGCCGCTTGAGGTGGCCCTGCGCCATCAGCCGCGCGGCCCCGGCGATCGTGGCATCGCGCGGAACGGTGACGGGCGGAGCCGACATCAGGCTGCCCGCCGTCACCGATCCCGCGTCGTCCCGGGCCTCTCCCGGAACCTTGCCGAGTACGTCCGCCTCGGACACCACGCCGACCACTCGTCCCTGGGCCGACAGCACGGGGACCGCGCTCACGCCCCAGCGCCGCATGGACCGGACGATCTCCTTGACCGGTGCGTCGAACCTGGCGGAGACCACCGCATGGGTCATCACGTCGTCGACGGTACGAGGGTGCTTCATGACCGGCCTCCGGTACGCCTGCGCCCCGAGTCCTGTTGCTGCGAGGGTTCCGCCTTCGGGCGGCTGACGACAAGGGCCGAACGGGGCACGTCGGGACCCGGGCAGCCATGGCGCGGACCGTCTGCCGGTGCTTTCCTGAAAGTGAGGAGGGGGCCCGCCAGAGGGACGCGGGGAAGCGGCTCAGAGCCGCGCACCGCGCGATCAGGATCCGCGAGAAGCGGATGGGCCCCTCCTCCCCAGTGTCTCCGCGCCGCCTCCCTACGCGGACCGGGCGGTCCGGGCCCGGGACCGACCGGCCCTACCTCGTCACTCCAGTGCGGTGCGAGCGTGGCAGCAGGCCACCACACGACCCGGAAAGGCGGTGGCACCATGGAATCGCCCCTGGTGGTAGGAATCGACGGGTCCGACGCCAGTCTCACGGCCTTGGACTGGGCCGTCGACGAAGCGGTACGGCATGGGCTTCCCCTGCGCATCGTCCATGCCTCCCTGTGGGAACGGTACGAGGGTGTCGTGCCGGCCTGGACCACGGACCGGCCCTCGGGACAGGTCCTCGCCGAGAACATCGTCGGCACCGCGGCCGAACGCGCCCGGCGCCGCGCACCCGACCTCCCCCTCACCACGGACGTCCTCGCCGAGGACGCGTCGACCGCGCTGCTCAGGGAGGGCCGGGATGACACGATCCTCGTCGTCGGATCCCGCGGGCGCGGCGAGCTCGCCGACCTTCTGCTCGGATCCGTCAGCCTCATCGTGGCGGCCCGGGCCCACTGCCCGGTCGTCGTCGTAAGGGGGGACCGGCAGGCCCTGGAGGCACGCCACGGGCGCGTCCTGCTCGGCATCGGAGAGCACGACGTGGACTCGCCGGCCGTGCGGTTCGCCTTCCGTGAGGCAGCCGTCCGGGACGCGGTACTCGACGTCGTCGGCACCTGGCGACGGCCGGCCCATGAACCGGCCGACCACCTGCTGATGAGGCGCGCCGGGGCGGCCTACTTCACGGAAGGGGCCTCCGAACTGCTCGACAAGGCCCTTGAGGCCGCGGCGTCCGAACATCCCCAGGTGCGCCTGCGCAGGAGCACGGTCGAGGGCCTCGCCCACAAGGTCCTGACCGAGCGCTCCGCCGCCGCCGACCTGCTGGTCGTCGGCGCGCGACGCCGCGACGGCCTCGTCGGCCTGGAGCTCGGCAGGGTCGCCCACCGCGCCCTGCACCACGCCTCGTGTCCGGTCGCCGTCGTACCCCAGCGGCGTCCGGAGACCACGGAAGGAGACGGGTGATGAACACGGCTGATGGCCGGCACGCGACCAGCGACCTCGGCCGCCGCGTCGCGGCCAGGCGCGCACAACTCGGCCTGTCCTGGGAGGACGTGGCCGAACGGGCCGGCTCGACGCCCAGCTACATCACCTACGTGGAGGAGCAGGTGGCCACCCCGGGGATCGAGTTCCTGGTCCGGCTGGCGAACGCCCTTGAGACCACCGTCCAGGACCTCACCGGGTACACGGCGGACCTCGCGCCAGGAGGAGCCCGCGCCGGGTACCGAGCACGGATGGAGGAGATCGGCGAGGCCGAATGCTGGGAGCTGCTCGACGGCCACGGCGTCGGCCGGGTCGCCGTCGAAGGACGGGACGGACTGACGGTGTTCCCCGTGAACTACCAGGTCGTCGACGGAGACATCGTCTTCATGACGGCCGCGGACTCTTCCCTCGCGCGCGCCTCGGCGTCCGGCGTGGAGGTCGCCTTCGAGCAGGACCACATGGACGACGCCTTCAGCCAGGGCTGGAGCGTGCTTCTTGTCGGTCCTGCGCGCACGGTGTCGGAGGAGACGGAAGTGCGAAGGCTCAAGGACGCTGTCCACTCGGCGCCGTGGGCGGGGGACGGGCGGGACACCGTGGTGACGCTCTCACCGCGCCGGGTGACCGGACGGCGCATCCAGGTGCCGGGCGCGCCCGGCACGCCGTCGGGGTCTGCCGAGTAGGCCGCTCCTCGCGGATCGCCGGACCTGCGCTCCCGGTGGCCGGACCTGACGACCCGTAGCCGCCGTCCGCTCACATCAAGGGGACGACGGCGACAAGGGGACGATGGCGACCGGCGTGGGGCTGTGGTGGATGACCGCGTGGGCGACATGGCCCAGATGCGGGCCGAGAGGGACTGTCCGACTCCGGCGTCCCACGATGACGAGTCGCGCCGTCTGTGACGCCTCGACCAGCTGGTACGCGGGCGAGCCCACCACCGCCTTGGCCGACACTTCCACGCCCGCGTACCGCTTCCGCCACGGTTCCAGCAGGTGGTCCAGCCCCCCGAGAAGGTGGCCGCCCAGCTCCTTGCCGATCCCCGGGTCAATGACGGCTGCGTAGCCGTACGAGGCAGGAAGTGTCCAGCTGTGCAGGAACCGCAGGGGCAGGCCCCTGCGGGCGGCTTCGTTGAAGGAGAACGCGAGCAGGGCTTCGCACGGGTGGTGGATGTCGACGCCCACCACGATCCCGCCTTCGGGAGCCGTTCGGCCGTTCTCCGCGCGCACGAGGACGACCGGCTGTCGCGCCGCGCCGATGACGGCAAGGGAGACCGAGCCGACGATGAAGGCGCGGACGCCACCAAGCCCGCGTGAACCGAGGACCGTCAGATCCGCCTCGTTCGCGGCGGCCGTCAGTTCCTCGGCCGCCCGACCGCGCGCACGCTCCGTGAGCACCTTGAGGCCGGGATGGTCCTTCCGCACACGGGCCGCCTCGTCCCGCAAGAGACTCTCCGCCCGCTCGGCCATGGTGTGGGCGTACGGCAGGGGCACCTCCGGGGTGTTCGGCCACTCGTCCACGTGCACCAGCCGGAGGGGCACCTCGCGCAGCACCGCTTCCGTCGCCGCCCAACGCAGGGCGGCGAGGCTTTCCATCGAGCCGTCGAGACCGACGGTGACCTGGGCTGTCATGACGTGCCTCCTCAGTAGTGTCCGCTCCGTTCCGTCCGTGGTCCGGATCGAGCAACGAGTTCAGACTTCAGGCTGGTGCCCCGTTCCCCACCGGCAGCAGGGCCGGGCAGGTCTCGATCGGGGCCGAACGGCCCATCCCGAGGAGGCCCACCCCGATGCCAGTGTGGGAGATGTCGCCCCTCGGAACGTGCTCGAGCCTCGGGCGTACCCCGGAGGAGGAACCATGACCAGCGAGACCCCCGCCCGACCGGAGCTCGGCAACGTCGTCGTGGGAGTCGACGGGTCCCCCTCCGCGCGCACGGCCGTGCTCTGGGCCGCCGACGAGGCGGACCGACGGCAGAGGCCCCTGCATCTCGTCCACGCCGCCGACACCGACCGCCGGGCCCTCTTCGCCAATGCCGAGACGATCCAAGCGGTGCGTGAAGCGGGTCGCGACCTGCTGACCGAGACCGCGACTGCGGTTCGTGACCTCTTTCCGGACCTTGCCGTCACGAAGGAGCTGAGCCGCCAGGAGCCGGTCGCCGGTCTCCGGGCCGCCGCCGGCCACCGGGGCACGATCGTGGTGGGCAACCGGGGGCTCGGCGGCTTCTCCGCACTCATGCTCGGATCCGTCGGTCTCGGTGTGGCGGGCCGCGCCGAGGTGCCCGTGATCGTGGTCCGTGGTGACGGGGACCGTCCCGTGTCGGGCTCGGTGACAGCAGCAGTGCACGGTGCTTCGGACCTGGGCTGGCTGCTCGTCGCGGCTGCCGAGGCGGAGGCCCGCAAGGCGGCGTTGCGGCTGGTGAGCGTCTGGAACGTGCTCACCCACATCGGCAGCGTCGCCACCATGCTCGACGACCTCGACGAGATCGCGCGGCAGCGCGTTCACGAGATCAAGTCGCTCGCCGACCTCGCCCAGGAGTTCTACCCCACCCTGACCGTCAGCCATCACGTCGAGACGGGCACAAGCACGCCCGGGATCCTGGTCGAGGCGAGCGCCCACACCGATCTTCTGGTGATGGGGAGACAACACCGCGCCCTGGGCGCGGGCCCGTCCCTGGGCCGCGTCGCCCACACCCTGCTCCACCACGCCCACTGCCCGGTGGAGATCGTCCCACCCGCCTTCGCCACCCGGGTCGAGGAGACATGAACGGGATGGTGCTCGGAGGCGACCCCCGGGACCAGCCGGTCCCCGCTCTCGTCCGGGCCGCCGATGAGGCCGTACGAGGAGGACTTGCGCTCCGACTGGTCGTCGCCGTACCGCCTGCCCACGACGGGCTCCTGTACGACGCGCTCGCAGAGCATGTCGCACTCGTCGTCGGCTCGCGTCGTCTCGGCAGGGTGGCCGAGGTGTTCAGCGAGAGCTCCGTGGTCGCCCCGCTCACGGCGCGGGCCGCCTGCCCCGTCGGCGTGGTCCGCGCACCTGAGCACACCACCGTGCACCCACGGACCGTCGTCGTCGGCGTGGACGGAAGCAGGTCCTCACAGGCCGCGGTCGCCTTCGCCGTCAAGAAGGCGAGCATGCGCGAGGCACTGCTGCGGGCCGTCTGGGTCTGGCCCCGGTCCCTGCTCGCCCACGACGACGGTGAAGAAGGTCTGGCCGAGCGGCGTCGGCTCCTCGCCGAATCGGTGGCGGGCTGGGCGGAGAAGTATCCGGATGTCGCCATCTCCCAGGAGGTCCTGCGGGGGCATCCGGTCGAACAACTTGCCCTGACGTCCCAGGAATCCCTCTCTTGTGGTCGGTCGCAGAGGCCGTGGCGGCTACTCCGGCATGCGGTTGGGTTCGACGGTCCACGGCCTGCTGCACCGTGCCCTGTGTCCCGTGATCACCGTCCCCCTCCCGCAGGGCGAGCGGCAGACCGGCCCGTGCCCGCTGCCCCGCTCGGCACTGGGGCGCGACGACCTCCACGCGGGAGGGCGGGGCGAGAGGACGCCCCCGGTCCGTCGGCCGGTTCTGCGGAGAGGTGAGCATCATGCAGCGCATCCGGATCAGCCCCCCTCCCCGCCGTCCCCGCGGGCCCGCGCCCCTCGACCTGCGCACGCCGTCCGGCCGGCCCCTGCCGTACTGAGGAGGCCCGAGAGCCGTGGAGGAGACCATGGGACCGATACGACACGTCATGCCGTTCACGGAACTGGGGCGGCATGACGTCAGCCGAGTGGGTGGCAAGAACGCCTCGCTGGGCGAGATGACCAACCGGCTCGGTGGTGTGGGCATTCGTGTCCCTCCGGGATTCGCCACCACCGCCGAAGCGTACGAGGAACTGCTCGCCTCCCGAGACCTCCGCCGCCGCGTGAAGGCACAGATCGACAGACTGCATGAGGGAGCCCAGCTCGACGAGGTCGGGGCGGCCATCCGTTCCCTCTTCCTCGCGGAGCCGTTGCCCGCCCCCCTGCGGGATGCCGTGCTCGTGGCGTACGAGCGGCTGGCCGAGGAGATCGGCCGGCAGGCGCCCGAGGTGGCCGTGCGCAGCAGCGCGACCGCGGAGGACCTGCCCGAAGCGAGTTTCGCCGGGCAGCAGGAGACGTACCTCAACGTCAGCGGCGCCGAAGCACTCCTGGAGGCGTGCACGCGCTGCTACGCCTCCCTGTTCACCGACCGGGCGATCGACTACCGCGAACGGATGGGCTACGACCACCTGGCCGTCGCCCTCTCCATCGGCGTCCAGGTCATGGTCCGCTCCGATCTCGCAGGCGCCGGGGTCGCGTTCACCCTCGACCCGGAGAGCGGCTTCCCCGAAGTCCTCGTGGTGAGCGCCGCCTGGGGGCTGGGCGAGACCGTCGTCAGCGGCCAGGTCGACCCCGACGAGTACACGATGTTCAAACCGAGCATGAAGGACCCGGCGCTCGACCCCGTCATCGACGTGCGGATCGGCAGCAAGCGGCTGAAGACCGTGTACGCGGACACCGGGCTGACCCGCACGATCGACACCCCCGACAGCGAGCGGAACCAGCGGGTCCTCGACGACGCGGAGATCGGCACGCTCGCCGGGTGGGCTGCGGCCGTCGAGGAGCACTACGGCTGCCCGATGGATCTCGAGTGGGCCAAGGACGGCCTCACGGGAGAACTCTGGATCGTCCAGGCGCGCCCGGAGACGGTGCAATCACGCAGACACACCTCGACCCTGAGTCGCTGCCGGCTGACGGTCACCCCTGGAGAGCCGCTCGTGGAAGGCATCGCCGTCGGCGAGGCGATCGGCCAGGGCCGCGTGGTCGCGCTCGACGCCCCCGTCGACCTCGACCGCTTCCCGCAGGGCGGCGTTCTCGTCACAGGTGTCACCGACCCGGACTGGGAACCCGTCATGAAGCGCGCCGCAGCCATCGTCACCGACCACGGCGGCCGCACCTCGCACGCCGCCATCGTCAGCCGCGAGCTCGGCGTCCCCGCCGTCGTCGGCACCGGCAACGGCACCCGGATCCTGCGTGACGGCCGTCCCGTGACCGTTTCCTGCGCCGAGGGAACGAGCGGACGCGTCTACGACGGGATGCTTCCCTACGAGGAGGTCCTGACGGACCTCGCGGATCTCCCGGCCACCCGGACCCGGGTGATGCTGAACCTCGCCGACCCCTCGGCCGCGTTCCGCTGGTGGCGGCTGCCTGCAGACGGCGTTGGACTGGCCCGCCTGGAGTTCATCGTCGCCCACCAGGTGAAGGTCCATCCCATGGCCCTGCTCCACCCGGAGCGGCTCGACGCCCACGACCGGCATGTCATCGATCGGCTCACCGAGGGCTACCTCGACCGAGGCGACTACTTCGTCGACCGGCTGGCCCACGGCATCGCCCGGATCGCCGCCTCCCGCTGGCCGGCGCCCGTCGTCGTACGCACCAGCGACTTCAAGACCAACGAGTACGCCAAGCTCCTCGGGGGCCGGCCCTTCGAACCGGACGAGGCGAACCCCATGATCGGCTGGCGAGGTGCGAGCCGGTACTACAGCGACGGTTACCGCGAGGGCTTCGCTCTCGAATGCCGTGCGCTGCGCCGGGTTCGCGACACCATGGGACTGACGAACGTGATCGTCATGATCCCCTTCTGTCGCACTCTCGGCGAGGCCGACCGCGTATTGGCTGTGATGGCGGAGGAGGGACTGGTACGTGGCGAGAACGGGCTGCAGGTCTACGTCATGGCGGAGATTCCGGCCAACATCATCCTGGCCCAGGAGTTCGCGGAACGCTTCGACGGCTTCTCCATCGGCAGCAACGACCTCACCCAGCTCACCCTCGGCGTCGACCGCGACTCCGAGGCCCTCGCCCATGTGTTCGACGAGCGGGACCCCGCCGTCGTCCGCAGCATCCAGACCCTCGCCGCCCGCGCCCACGCGGCAGGCCGCCCTGTCGGACTGTGCGGGCAGCGGCCCAGCGACGATCCGGGGTTCACCGCGATCCTGGTCGACGCGGGCCTCGACTCCATATCCGTGGCACCGGACAGCTTCGCGGCGGTCAA
Source organism: Streptomyces sp. NBC_01268 (assembly GCF_036240795.1). NCBI lineage: Bacteria > Bacillati > Actinomycetota > Actinomycetes > Kitasatosporales > Streptomycetaceae > Streptomyces > Streptomyces sp. NBC_01268. The sequence goes on from NZ_CP108454.1 coordinate 8,342,780, forward strand.
ACAGCATGTGGCCCACGCGGAGACGACGCTGGCGAGCGGCACCGGACGAAAGGAGGAGTGACCATGCCAGGAAGACACCGCACCGAGTCGCCCGGGACGCCGAGCCGCCGGCCCGGCGTGGTCGACGAGGCGACACGGGAGACGCACGGCCAGGTCGGCCCCGGAGCCATCAGCCGCCCGCCGAGAGGGCGAACGGGCGCCCGTTGCGCCCCGCGCACACCATCAGGGTGTCGACGTTCTTCCTCTGAACCAACGGCTGATCGGCACCAACGGCCGATCGGCAGGATCGCCAGCAGGGGGACCGCAAAGGAGGACGCGGCCATGACGACCGCAAGGGAAATCATGCACGCCGGTGCCAACTGCGTGCAGGAGACCGAGAGCCTGATGGACGCCGCACGTCGCATGAGCGAGCTGAATGTCGGCGCCCTGCCCATCTGCGGCCCGGACGACCGGCTGCACGGCATCATCACCGACCGGGACATCGTGGTGAAGTGCCTCGCCAAGGGCAAGGACCCCCACCGGATGACGGCCGGGCATCTCGCTCAGGGAAAGCCGGTCACCGTGGACGTGGGCGCCGACAGCGAAGAGGTGCTCCGCACGATGCAGGACCACCGAGTCCGCCGCGTGCCCGTGATCGACGATCACCGCCTGGTCGGCATGATCAGCGAGGCGGACCTGGCGCGACATCTGCCGGAGGAACGGGTGGGCCACTTCGTCGAGGAGATCTGCCGCTGACAGTAGCCGAGCCGTGGCGTCATGGGCCGGTCGGTCCCTCCTGGTGCGGCCCGTCCGGCCCCATCAGGCAGCCCCCTTGGACACTGCGCCACGCGACCTCGTGGGTGGAAGAGTGGATGACGGAGTCGGACCGGACTCCACAACCCGATCCACCTCCATTCCGCACCGACTCGGGTCCACGGCGACCGTCCTGGGCCCCGTACACGAGGAGCAGCACCATGGCCGGAGGCAAGGTGGAACGCAGGCACAGCCTCATCCCCGACTTCAACGACTGGTTCAACCGGGAGTTCCCCGGTCTGCCCGGGTGGCGCCCCGCGACGGCCGCCCACTCCATCCCTATCGAGATGACCAGCGGCGACGGCGTGTACGTACTGCGAGCCGAGCTGCCGGGCATCGGCCCGGACGACGACATCGGCATCACCGTCGACGACAACCTCATCACGGTGAGCGCGGAGCACAGCGAGAGCACGGAGGACAAGGAGCACTCGGAGTTCCGTTACGGATCGTTCCGCAGGACCGTGCGCCTCCCGGCCCCGATACCCGCCGACGAGGTCGAGGCGTCGTACACGGACGGCATCCTCACCATCCGCATCCCGATGCCCGACGAGGAGGAGACCACATCGGTTCGGACCGTTCCGGTGAAGCGGACCGCCAAGCCGGGCGAGGGAGCGGAATCATGAATGCCAAACGTGTCCTGGTCGCCTACGGCAGCAAGGCCGGCGCGACCGCCGGTATCGCCGAAGAGATCGGCCAGACGCTCCGGGACGACGGCTTCGACGCCGTCGTCCTGCCGGCCGACACCGTCACCGACGTCAGCGGCTACGACGGAGTCGTCCTCGGCGGAGCCCTCTACGCAGGGCACTGGACCGGCAAGGCACGACGGTGCGCCCGGCGCAACGCCGAACAGCTCAGGCACCGGCCTCTCTGGCTGTTCAGCAGCGGTCCCATCGACAGTTCCGCGGAACAGCGCGACATCCCGCCTGTACGCGGAGTCGCCCGGCGGATGAAGAAGCTCGGCGCTCGCGAGCACATGACCTTCGGTGGCGCCGTGACCGCCGAGACGTCGGACCCGGTCGCCCGGCACATGGTGGCCCGGGGCAAGGGCGGCGACTTCCGCAATCCGGAACGGATCCGGGCCTGGGCCCACCACATCGGAACGGAACTCGGAACGGAACTCGGAACGGAACTCGACGCACCCACTGAAAGCGGCCTCTGACAGGTCGGCGAGGCCACCCCCACGGGAGGTGCGGCATGCTCCACCAGGAGTCGGGGAGCGGGACCACCCCGCCCAGGAGACCCGCACGGAGCGCCGCCCTGGTCTTCGTACTGCTGGTCGCTGTGATCTGCGGTGCTGTGGCCGCCGGGAGCCTCTGGTCGGCGGGATCCGAGACCGACCGTGAACTCGCCGCGCACCGGCGTCAGGTGACCGCGACCACCACCGGGCCGGCGAAGGACTCACCCGCCGCCACCCGGTACGGCACGAAGCCGCAGGCCGTCGCACCGGCGGTGTGGGAACAGCCCGAGCACGTCCGCCGGTCCGGGAACATTCACGTCCCGCCCCGGACGCCGGAGGGACGCGCCGTGACGATCTGGGTGGACGACGCAGGGTCCCCCGCCCGGCCGCCCGGCAGTGCTGCCGACCGCGCCCTGACCTCGATGTCGGGCGGAGTGGCGGCGGCAGGCGTCACGGGGGTGACGGGCGCCGCCGTGGTCCTCCTCGTACGACGGCGGAACGAAGGTCACCGGCTCGCGGCCTGGGAACGCGAGTGGGAGCAGGTGGAACCCGTATGGTCCGGCCGACTCCACCGTGGCAGCGGTGCAGGAGACGACGATGACTGACCGTGTCGGCAGCCGTCCCACCCCGGAGCGAACCGCTTCCTCCACCGAGGCGCCGCCCTTTGACCCCAGTGAACCGCTGCCCCGGCTGCGTCGTGAGCTCGCCACGGGCCCGGACGGTCTCTCGGCCCGCGAGGCCGCCCGGCGCCTCGCCGTCCATGGGCCGAACGAGGTGCGGCGAAGGGTGCGCTCCTCCTTCGTGCGCGAGCTGGTCGGACAGGTGGTCCACCCCCTGGCCCTGTTGCTGTGGGCTGCCGCCGCCCTCGCCTTCGTCGCGGACCTGGCGGTCCTCGGTTGGGCGATCCTCGCGGTCGTCGCCGTCAACGCGGCTTTCGCCCTGCTCCAGGAACGTCAGGCGGAGCGGGCGGTGGAGACACTGGCTCGCTATCTGCCCGAGCACGCCCTCGCCGTACGCGACGGGCAGCCTCACGTGGTGGAGGCCCGTGACCTCGTACCGGGCGATCTGATCCTCCTGGAGGAGGGCGACAAGGTCCCCGCCGACGCGCACGTCACCGAGGGTGGGGTCGAGGTCGACCTGTCGATGCTCACGGGCGAGTCCGTGCCGGTGGAACGGATCGCCTCGGCCGGGATCCTCGGCGCCCCGCTGCTCGAGGAGCCGAACCTCGTCTTCAGCGGGACGACCTGTGTCGAGGGGCAGGCGCGTGCCATCGTGTTCGCCACCGGAAACCAGACCGAACTCGGTCGGATCGCCGCGCTCAGCCAGCGGACGCGGCGTGAGGCGAGCCCTCTGGAACGGCAGGTCAAGCGGGTCGCGTGGCTCATCGCCAGCGTTGCGACCGGCATGGGCGTCGTGTTTCTCGTCCTCGGGGTGGCGGTCGGGCTTCCGGTCACAGACTCCTTGACGTTCGCCATCGGACTGCTCGTCGCCAACGTCCCGGAGGGACTCCTTCCGACCATCACGCTGGCCCTGGCCGTCGGCGTCCGAGCCCTCGCCCGCCGGGGTGCCCTGGTCAAACGGCTCAGCGCCGTGGAGACCCTCGGCTCCACGAGTGTCATCTGCACGGACAAGACCGGCACACTCACCCGCAACAGCATGCGTCTCAGGGCGCTGTGGACGGTCGACCACGGGTCGGAGCCGGGTCCCTGGGCGGAGGAACTGGCGAGGGCAGGAGCCCTGTGCACCACGGTCACGCGAGAAGCCGACGGCGAACTGCACGGCGACCCCACCGAGGCCGCCCTCGTCGCCGGGGCCGCCGACCACGGGGCTCCGCTGGACCTCGGTCGGCGCGACGCGGGGCGGCGGGCGCTGTTCCGCTTCGATCCGCGGCTGCGCCTGATGTCGGTCGTGCAGGGAGGCGAGACGCAGGGCGGGGAGACGCGGGGCCCCATGCGGGTCTTGGTCAAGGGTGCGCCCGAGGCGGTGCTGGACCGCCTCCTGCCGGGAACGGGGGCGGACCCGGCCCGCGCGGCGGCTGAGGAGCTGGCCCGGCAAGGCATGCGGGTCCTGGCCGTCGCCGAACGCGACGTGCCGAGTGGCGCGGAGCCGCCGTCACGCCGTCAGGACGCGGAGTCGGGGTTGGCCCTGCTCGGGCTCGTCGGGCTGTACGACCCGCCGCGCCCCGAGGTGGCGGAGGCCGTCCGCCGCTGCCACGAGGCCGGGATCCGGGTACACGTCGTCACGGGCGACAACGGCGCCACCGCCGCGGCCGTCGCCCGGGAGGTCGGCATCGGAGTACCTCGTCTGCACGTGGTCGCGGCGTCGGAGTCGCTGGGCGACGACGAACTGGACCGCCTTCTCGTGGAAGGCGACGACGAGATCGTCTTCGCCCGCTCCTCGCCCGAGACGAAGCTCAAGGTGGCCGACACCTTGCGGGAGCACGGCCGGATCGTCGCCATGACGGGTGACGGCGTCAACGACGCCCCCGCGCTGCACCGCGCCCACATCGGGGTGGCCATGGGACGCTCCGGCACCGACGTGGCCCGCGAGGCCGCCACCATGGTGCTCACCGACGACGACTTCGCCACCATCGTGACCGCGGTCGAAGCAGGGCGCCGGGTCTACGACAACGTACGCAAGTTCATCGTCTACATCTTCGCCCACGCGACCCCGGAGATCGTGCCCTTCCTCGTCTTCGCGCTCTCCGCCGGCGCGATACCGCTCCCCCTGACCGTGCTGCAGATCCTCGCCATCGACCTCGGCACCGAGACCCTGCCGGCCCTCGCCCTCGGTCGGGAACGCTCCGAGCCCGGCATCATGCAGCGGCCTCCGCGGCCGCGGCACCAAGGCGTGATCTCCCGCGACATGCTCATACGGAGCTGGGGATACCTGGGTCTCACGTCGTCGGTCCTCGTCATGGCGGGCTACTTCTACGTGCTGTGGCGCGCGGGCTGGCAGCCGGGTGACCCCACGGGTACCGGCAGCCCCATGCACCACGCCTACGTGACGGCCACCACGGCCACCTTCGCCGGCATCGTCACCTGCCAGGTCGGCACGGCGTTCGCGGCCCGCACCGACCACGCGGCGCTGCGGGACATCGGAGTGTTCACCAACCCGCTGCTGCTCGCCGGTATCGCCTTCGAGCTCGCGTTCACTGCCGCTCTCGTCTACGCGCCCCCGCTCCAGCATCTCTTCGGCACGGCCGCCCTTCCTCCGGATGTCGTCCTGCTCGTCGCGACGTTCCCGGTGGTGGTGTGGGGCACCGACGAGCTGCGGCGTGCCAGGCGGCGCCGTCAGCGGACGTCGGCCCTCCCCGGATCGTGACCGCCCTGGTCGAGTCGGAAGGGCGGGTAGGCGTCCGTCATGAGGCTCGCGTAGGCGACGACGCGCAGGACCCAGCGGTTCAGTCCGACGATCAGGGCGAACAGGTCACGCGGATACCGGTCGGTGAAGGCCACGGCGAAGCCCGCGATGAGCGCCAGCAGGGTGATCAGGCCGCTGCTCCACCATCCCGCGTGCACGCCGCTGGTGAAGAAGGCGATCACGAGGTACTGGGGGATGGCGAGCAGCCACCACTTGACCAGGACCATCGAGCGCGAGAGCCGCTCCGGGTAGACGATGTCGAGCCGGGCCGGGTAGTCAGGCTCGGGGCCCAGGCTGAAGGGCGGGTAGCGGTCGGTGCCGAGAGCCCCGTACGAGTAGTACGAGACGCGCCAGGACCAGCGGAGCACGCCGAGGTTGAAGTCGAACAGGCCCCGTGGGAAGCGCTCGGTGAAGAGGATGGCGAAGAACGCGATCACCGTCACCACGAAGAAGGCGATCCAGAGGAAGAACAGCACGATGCAGTGCGGGATCACCAGGATCCACTTGACCAGCCACAGCCAGCGGGACAGCCGGCTGTCGAGTTCGGCGGATACCGCCACGGGACGGTGCAGCGCGCCAGGGGTGTCCATGATCGTCACTTCCTCGACAGGTCGTCGTCTTCGCACCTGAGCCGGTCGACGATCCCCACGACACCGTCAACGCTGTTGCAGAGCCTGAGGAGCACCGGCACGAGGCTGCGGCGGCGGAGGCACGGCGGCGTACCAGGTCCGCCTCCGAGACCACGCCCACAGCGGGCGGTTCGACTCGTCCACCACGCGCACCGCGGGTGATGTCGAACTCGTCCAGGCGCCGTGCGATCTCCTTGAACGTCGTGCCCTGACCGACGCTGACCGCCGTGGGCGTCATCAGATCCGCGACGCCGCGGTGCCTCATCGCTCGTCACCTTCTCGCGCGTTCGACCGGCGGCCCCCACGTTCAGGATCGCCCGCTGCCGCCGTCTTGGGGAGGGCCGTCCGGTCCCCGGGGTTGCCCGTGGTCGTCGGCGTAGGCCGCGAAGACCCGCTCGGGCCCCTCGCCCGTGTGCAGGAAGCGCTCGTCGAGCACGACGGCCAGGTCTTCCAGTGCCCTGCGCAGTACCGACGCGGAGAGCCTGACGTCCGGGTGGTGCGCCCCGTCGGCCTGGTCCGTGACGCCGAGGGCGTAGCGGAGCTGCCCGGGCAGGGACGTGTTCTCGTCCCCGTCGTGGAAGTAGTACGACTCGGCGTACTGCAGGAAGTCGACCGTGATGGTGGAGAGGGCCGAGGCGATTCCGTCCAGGAGGGCGGCGCCGCCGTCGGAGTCGAAGGCCTGGGCGGTGGCCCGGCTGCGGCGCACGTGCGACAGCCGCAAGGCCAGCGCTCGGCGCCGGGCCAGCGCGGGGTAGATGCCGAGGATCCAGGCGACGGTCGCCGACAGCAGGACGAAGCCCACGAGGGCCTCCATGGGGGCGAGTACGCGCAGCCATCCGGAGGCCGGCGCGATGTCGCCGAGGCCGAGTGTGGCCAGGGTGACCAGCGAGATGTAGAGGGCGTCGAGCGGGCGCGCGTGTTCGGACGGGTCGAGCCCCGTCGCATACGAGAAGTCCTCCGGCATGTGGGGCCAGTAGATGAGCGCCCATCCCACGGCCACGGTCAGTGCCCACGCGGCGACGACCGTCACCATGCCGAGCGGGCCCGAGAGCCCCGCCGACCGCCGGCGCTTGCCGAGGCGCGGGGACAGCCACCACAGCGACACCATCACGAGCCTGCTCAGACCTCCGTGACGGGTCGGGTGCCAAAGGGTGTGGAACACGTCCCGGAGGATGAACAGCACCAGGACAGCGCCCGCGGGCGTCGTAAGCCAGGTCATCTCGGCAGCTTTCCCACCAGCAGTGACGGCGTCCCGCCCGTCGGCTTCGATCTCAGCCCCCTGGCGGCGCCCGCCCGCCCCTTCGGGCGCAGCCTCCGCTGCCTGCCCGGGTGTTATCGCCCGGCTCGCGTCCGCTCCTCGATCCGGTGTCGTACGACGGTCGTCAGAGCCGACAGCCGGGTCGACGCGACCGGTACCGGTGGCACGGGGTCCTCGATGCGGCCCGCGGTCTCCGGCAGTGCGGCGAGGTCCGAATGGAACCGGGCGCGGGCGGCGGCCAGGGTGCCGGGGGGCTCCGTGCGGAGCCCACCGCGCATCACGGTGCGCAGCAGTGGCTCCGTGCCCTCGGGCGGCTCCTCGTTCGCCAGGCCGATGACGTCGCGGAGGCCGGGGCCGCGGAACACCTGCTTCGGGGCCGGAGCCGTCGCCTTCGCCGACGAGAGCTTCATGACGGGGTGGCCGTCGTACTCGACCAGCTTGTACGCAGCATCCAGATACGGTGCGTCGGCGGCCGTGCCGACCTTCGTCCCCACGGCGAAGACGTCGATGGGCGCCCTGTCCCGTACGAGCGTGGCGACGGCGTACTCGTCGAGGCCGCCGCTCGCGATGATCTGCACGTCTCTCAGCCCCGCCGTGTCGAGTGCGGTACGGGCGCGTCGGGCGAGCGTGCCGAGGTCGCCGCTGTCGAGCCGGATCCCGCACCCCGGGCCGAGCCCCAAGTCGCCGAGGACGCGCGCGGCCGTCGCGACCCCGCGATCGGTGTCATACGTGTCGACCAGGAAGGTCACGGGACCCGGATGGGTGCGGGCGAAGGCGCGGAAGGCGTCCTCCTCCGAGGCGAAGGCCTCGATGTAGGAGTGGGCCATGGTGCCGGAGGCGGGAATGCCGTACCGGGTCGCGGCGGCGACATTGCTGGTGCCCGCGAACCCAACCAGGGCGCAGAGCCGGGCCGCCTGCATGCCGGCCGCAGGTCCGTGGTTCCGGCGCAGGGAGAAGTCCACCAGGGGCCGCCCGGCGGCGGCGAGCACACACCGCGCCGCCTTGGAGGCGACCGTCGTCTGGTGGCAGACGAGGGACAGCAGGTAGGTCTCCACCAGCTGGGCCTGCGGCAGGGGTGCAGTGACTTCCAAGAGCGGCTCGCCTGCGAGGACGAGTCGTCCTTCGGGCACGGCGCGGACCTGGCCGTCGAACGACAGGCCGTGCAGCGGTTCCAGGTCTTCGGCCGGCCGGCGCAGCGCCTCGGCGAACTCCCGGACGTCGGAGCGGCCCACGAGGAAGTGGGAAAGGTAGTCGAGGGCCGGTTCGAGCCCCGCCGCGACGAGAAATCCGCGCCCCGGGGGGAGGTCGCGTACGAAGAGGCTGAAGGTGGCCGGGGCCCGCATGTCCTCCCGCAGGTACGAGAGCGCCATCGTGACCTCGTACAGGTCGGTGCTGGTCACCGGGGACATGCTTCGAACATGTACGGCGGACCCGTGACCTGCACCGGAACGGCCGGACATGGCTATGTCCGGCCTTCGGCGGTGAGCTCGCACCGTACGTCCACCACGCCCTCGACGGCGCGGGCCAGGCGGGCTGCGAGCGGGATGAGCGCGCTGTCGCGGACCTTGCCGGACAGCGTCACGACTCCGGCGTCGACGCGGACCTCGACCCCACGCCGGGAGAGCGGGAAGAGGTGCTCGACGACGTCGCGGCGCACTGCGGCGGCGAGATCCTCGTCGGCGCGGAGGAAGACTTTGAGCAGGTCGGACCGGCTCACGATGCCCTGGATGACGCCGCTCGCGTCGACGACCGGCAGCCGCTTCACGCGATGGGAGGCCATGAGGCGGGCGGCCCGGGGCAGGGAGGCCTCGGGAGCGACGGTGACCGGGGGCGAGGTCATCAGGTCCTCGGCCCGGCGAGAACCGGCCTTGGCGGTGGCGTCGGGCCGTCGCATCTGTTCGACGAGACCGAGGCGGTGGTCGTGGAACTCCTCCTTGAGGAGCAGATCGGCCTCGGACACCACCCCGACGACGCGGCCCTCGCCCTCGACGACTGGTACGGCCGTCACCTTCCACCGCTCCATGGCGGTGACGATCTCCTTGAAGTCCGCGCCGGGCTGGACGGCGACGACCTTCTTGGTCATCACGTCGGCGACGGTGAACGGCTGAGGTGTCATCGCTCTTTCCTTCCCTGAGGGATCGGCGGGCGGGCGCCGGGGCCGGGCAGGTCACAGCCTGGACCGTCGGGCCCCGGTCAGCGGACCAGGACGGCCTCCCCGGAGCGGGGTACGACGGCTGTCCAGCCGAGTTCGCGGTCGATGCGATCGCGGAGCGCCTCGGAGGCGGTCGGCTCGCCGTGGACGAGGTAGGTGGTGTGCGGGGGAGGTGCGCCGCGCAGCCAGTCCACGGTCTGTCCCGCGTCGGCGTGGGCCGAGAAGTGGGGCACGTCGGCGACCTCGGCTCGTACGGGCACGTACTCGCCGAACATCTTGAGCGTCCGGACCCCGTCCACGAGGTCCCGGGCCCGGGTGCCGGCGGCGGCGAAGCCGACCACGACCACGGCGTTGCGCGGGTCGGGCAGCAGCCGGCGGAGGTGGTGCAGGACCCGGCCGCCGGTGGCCATGCCGGCCGAGGAGACGATCACGGAGGGCCCGGTCGTGCTGTTGATGTCGATGGACTCCTGCACGGTGCGCGCCGCGAGGAACGGTTCCGGGCTCAGCGCGCCCTCTCCCTGTGCGAGGATCTCGGGCCGCAGCTCGGCGGAGCGCTCGCGTACGGCGTCCTGGTAGACGTCCAGCGCCGCGAGGGCCATGGGGCTGTCCACGTACACGGGTACCGAGCGGGGCAGGACGCCCGTGTCGCGCAGGCGGCCCAGTTCGTGCAGGACGATCTCGGTCCGGTCGATCGCGAAGGCCGGGATGACGACGGTGCCGTTCCGCGCGAGGGTGCGGGTGATGACGGAGGCGAACTCCGACCGGGCGGACTCCTGGTCATGGTGCCGGTCGCCGTAGGTGGACTCCATGAGGAGCACGTCTGCACCCGTGAACGGCTCCGGCGGCAGCAGCAGCGGGTGACCTGGGCGGCCCAGGTCACCGGAGGTGGCCAGGGTGTGGCCGTCCTCCAGCGTGAGGTGGGCCCATGCCGAGCCGAGGATGTGTCCGCCGTGGTGGAGTGTGAGCCGGGTGCCGGCCATGATCTCCACGTCCTCGCCGACGGCCACGGGGTCGAAGAACGCCAGGGTCTTCTCGACGTCCGAGTCGTCGTAGAGCGGCTTGGCCGGACGGTGCTTGGACCAGCCGTGTGCGTCGGCGTGCCGGGCGGCCTCCATCTGGAGCCGCGCGCTGTCGCGCAGCACGATCCCGGCGAGCCGGGCGGTGTGGGCGCTGGTCAGGATCGGACCCCGGAACCCCTGCCGCACCAGGCGGGGAAGATAGCCGCAGTGGTCCAGGTGGGCATGGGTGACGACTACGGCGTCCACGTCCGCGGCGTCGCGGGCGAACCGCTCCCAGTTGCGGTGCCGCAGCTTCGCGAAACCCTGGAAGAGACCGCAGTCGAGGAGGATCCGCGCATGGTCGCTCTCGACCAGGAACTTGCTGCCGGTGACCGTTCCCACGCCACCCAGGAAACTCAGCAGGGCCGGCCGCGGGGGCGTGGGAGCGGGATTCGGGGCTGCCTCGGACATGGCCGTCCCTCCTTCGGAACGTGTACCGGTCTCCACCCTCGCATCCTGACCCGGCACGCCCCGAGAGTCCGTACGGGCACATCGGGGGACCGACCGGCCCATGCGTCGCCCGGGTACCGGACGCAGCCTGGTGGACGAGGACCACAGCGACGTGCAAGACGAGGACCGCAGCGACGTGCAACAGGAAGGTGGTGGGCGCCATGAAGGCACTCGTCTTCCACGAGCCGGGGCGTATCGCCTGGCAGGACGTACCCGACCCGGTCGTCGAGGATCCCGCGGACGCGATCGTCCGGGTCGACGCCGTCACCATCTGCGGCACGGACCTGCACATCCTGAAGGGGGACGTCCCGGAGGTGACGCCCGGACGGGTCCTCGGACACGAGGCGGTCGGCACGGTGGTGGAGACCGGAGGCGACGTCCGCACGGTACGACCGGGCGACCGCGTCCTGGTCTCCTGCGTCACGGCCTGCGGAAGGTGCCGCTTCTGCCGTGAGAGCCGTTACGGACAGTGCCGGGGCGGAGGCGGCTGGATCCTCGGCCACACCGTCGACGGCACCCAGGCCGAGTACGTCCGGGTGCCCTTCGCCGACCTGTCGGTCCACCCGCTGCCGGAGGCGATCGATGACTTCGACGCCGTCCTGCTCGCCGACATCTTCCCCACCGCGTACGAGGTCGGGGTCCTGAACGGCGCGGTGCACCCCGCCGACACGGTGGTCGTGGTCGGCGCCGGCCCCATCGGCCTCGCCGCCGTCATCACGGCGGGCCTCTACAGTCCCGGCCGCATCGTCGCCGTCGACCTTGCCGAGTCCCGGCTGAGCGCCGCCCGCGCCCTCGGCGCGGACGCCACCGTGAACGCCGGGGAAGGCCCCGAGCAGCTCGTCGCGGATCTGACCGACGGCCTCGGCGCCGACGTCGTCATGGAGGCCGTCGGTGTCCCGGAGGCGTTCGAGATGTGCACACGCATGGTCCGACCAGGCGGCAGGGTGGCCAACATCGGAGTCCACGGCAAGCCCGCGACCCTTCATCTCGAAGACCTGTGGATCAAGGACGTCACGATCACGACGGGCCTCGTGGACACCTCGTCCACACCCATGCTGCTGCGCATGATGGCCGCAGGGCGGCTGCCGTCGGCAGCACTGCTCACCCACCGGTTCGAGCTGGGGGAGATGGAGGAGGCGTACGACGTCTTCGGCCGCGCGGCCGAGACCGGCGCCATCAAGGTCGCGCTGGGCGGCCCGCAGCACACGGTCGTGAGCCTCCCCGACACATCGGCGGCTTGATGAACGGCCGAGGCCCGGACTCTCGGCCCCCGGAGAGCGTCGTCCTCGACACCGACGGTGTACTGCTCGACTCCGCCGTCGTGCACGCGGCGGCGTGGAAGATCGCCTTCGACGCCTGCCTCGACCGCCTGGCGCCCGACGACGGAACACAGCCTCCCTTCGACGCGGACGCCGAATACCGCCGACTGGTCGACGGTAGGTCCCGGTACGACGGCGCCGCGGCCTTCCTCACCGCCCGCGGCCTTCACCTCCCACCGGGAGATTCCCACGACGCCCCCGGCCACGGCACGGTCTGGGCCGTCGCGGCACACAAGGAACGGGCGTTCGTCGATCTGCTGCGTACGAAAGGGGTCACGGCCTTCGCCGACGCAGGGCCCGCCCTCAGGGCTCTGCGCACGGCGGGCGTGCCGTGCGCAGCCGTCTCCGCCTCCCGGCACGCCCGGGCACTGATCCGTGCCGCCGGGCTCGCCGGTCTCCTCACAGTGATCGTGGACGGCGAGGACGCCGCCAGGCTCGGTCTCGCCGGCAAGCCGGACCCCGCGCTCTTCCTGCGGGCGGCCGCCCTGCTGGGCAGCCGCCCCCAGGAGACCGCGGTCGCCGAGGACGCCCTCGCCGGAGTCGAGGCCGCGCGAAGCGGCGGCTTCGGTCTTGTCGTCGGTGTCGACCGCACACCGCTGGGGCGCGCAGCAGCCCTCCTGCGGGATCAGGGTGCCGACCTGGTGGTTCCCGATCTGACCACGCTGGTCCGGAGCGTGTGGGGTGAGCGCGGATGACCACCGGCTGGACGTGGCACTACGACCGGTACGACCCGGAACGCGAGCCGCTGGTCGAAGCGCTCTGCACCCTGGGTAACGGCCGGTTCGCCACTCGGGGCTCTGCTCCCGAGTGCACTGCCGGGGGCGCGCACTACCCGGGCACCTATATGGCCGGCTGTTACGACCGGCTCACCTCGGCGGTCGCAGGGCAGCAGGTCGAGAACGAGGATCTCGTCAACCTTCCGAACTGGACGCTGCTGCGCTATCGCTGCCTGCCGGACGACGGTCCGCCGGGCGACTGGCTCACCCCCGACGCCGGCGAACTGCGCCACTACGACGTGCAGCTCGACCTGCGTGCGGGGGTTCTCACGCGACGTCTGTTCTTCGAGGACGGTCACGGGCGGGGCCTGCGCGTCAGCCACATCCGCCTCGTTCACATGGGGGATCCCGGACTGGCGGCCCAGTGCACCCTCTTCCGCGCCTACGGCTGGAGCGGTTCCGTCGAGGTGCAGTCGGCTCTCGACGGGGCCGTCACCAACGCCGGAATCGAGCGCTATCGGCACCTGGACGGGCGCCATCTCACCGACCACCGGACCGGATTCGAGGCCGACGGCGTGGCCTGGATCTCTTGCCGTACGGTCGCCCCAGGCATCCGGATCGCCATGGCCGTGCGCACGGTCACTCGCCCCGCGCGGTCAGCGCGGGAGGTCGCCACCTCGACCGGCACCGAACAGACGTACCGCCTGCCAGTCGTTCCCCGCCGCTCGGCGATGGTCGTGAAGACCCTGGCGCTGCACACATCGATGGACTGGCCCGCCGCCGACCCGCTCACGGCGGCCACTGACGTGATCGCTCGCACTCCGGCCTTCCCCCGGCTGCTCGCCGCACACAAGGCGGCCTGGAAGCGAGTCTGGGAGGCGGGCGAGCTGCATGTGCCCGGTGAGGCCGGCCGCATCCTGCGGCTGCACATGGTCCACGTGCTGCAGACGCTGTCCCCGCACACGGCGGAACTCGACGTGGGCGTGCCCGCGCGCGGACTGCACGGTGAGGCCTATCGAGGACACGTCTTCTGGGACGAGCTCTTCGTCCTGCCCTATCTCGACCTTCATTTCCCCGAGGTGGCCCGTGCCCTGCTCATGTACCGGCACAGGCGGCTGCCGGCCGCCCGTGAGGCCGCCCGCCGCGCCGGCCAGTCAGGGGCCATGTATCCCTGGCAGAGCGCGAGTTCGGGCCGCGAGGAGACCCAGGTCGTGCACCTCAATCCGCGCTCAGGACGATGGCTGGCGGACCGTTCCCGGCTTCAGCGTCACGTGGGCTCCGCTGTCGCCTTCAACATCTGGAAGTACGCGCAGGCCACCGGCGACCGAGGATTCCTCCATTCCGCCGGCGCGGAGATGCTCCTCGAGGTGGCCCGTTTCTGGGCCGGGGCCGCCACGTTCGACCCGGCGCTCGGCCGCTACCGCATCCGTGGGGTCGTGGGACCGGACGAGTACCACGACGCCTATCCCGATGCCGCGACGCCCGGGATCGACGACAACGCCTACACCAACACGACCGCCGCCTGGGTGCTCGCCCGCGGCCTCGACCTGCTCGGCGAACTGCCCGAGGCTCGCCGTTCGGAACTGGCGGAGCAACTGTCCTTGGACGACGCCGAGCTCACTCGCTGGGAGGACGTCTCGCGCCGCCTGTACGTGCCGTTCCACAGGGGCGTGGTCAGCCAGTTCGACGGGTACGGAGAGCTGGCGGAACTCGACTGGGAGGCGTACCGAGCCCGTTACGGCGACATCCGCAGACTCGACCGGATCCTGGAGGCCGAGGACGACACGGTCAACCGCTACCAGGCCTCGAAGCAGGCCGACACCCTCATGCTCGGCTACCTCTTCCGGCCCGACGAGCTGTACGGCCTGTTCGGCCGGCTCGGCTACGCGCTGGACGACGAGGTGTGGCGCGCCACCGTCTCGTACTACCTGCGGCGCACCAGCCACGGCTCGACGCTCAGCAGCCTCGTCCACGGCTGGGTCCTGGCCCGGCAGAAGGGCCCCGACGCCTGGCGGTACTGCGAGGAGGCCCTGCTCGCCGACGTGGCCGACGTCCAGGGCGGAACCACGGGGGAGGGCATCCACCTCGGTGCGATGGCGGGCACGATCGACCTTGTGGAACGCGGGATCACCGGCCTGGAAACGGGACCGGAAGGGCTCCGAGTCGCTCCGGTGCCAATGGCGGAGATTCCGCGGTTCACCTTCACCCTGTGCGTCGGCCCTCATCGAGGGGTGCGCCTGCGGGTCCTCCCCGGACGGTTGGCCATCCGGGTTCCCGCCTCGCCCGAAGGCCCGCTCTCCGTCACACTCCCCGGCGACCGGCGGGTGACCGTCGCACCCGGACAGGAGTGCTGGTTCCGTCTGTGAGGGGGCGGTTCAGTCGAAGGTGAGCACCTCGGCGACGGGCCGACGCGGCGTGGCCCGCCCCTGGGGACCGTAGCCCAAGCGGAGCACCATGTGGACGAAGGCCGCTGTCGAAGCCGGATCGCGTATGACGGAGCGGAGTTCGGACCACTCCAGGGGTTGTGACATGAGGGAGGTGGACAGACCGTCAAGGGTGGCGCGGAGCAGAACCCGGTGCAGCGCCTGGCCTGCCATCAGCCACTGCCGCGGATTGTCCTCGACCGTGCCGAGGAGGGCGATCTGCGGCCGCTTCTCGAAGCGCGCCGAAGCGCGGTCCGGGACGTGCCGGGGTGAGTCGAAGTCCCGGACCGGAGAGGTGACGTCGTACTGCCGAGGGCCGAAGGCGTACGAAGGGATGCCCTCGGTCTCGGAGTCCTCGCCGGACGCACTCGTGCGCGTCCATGCGGCGATCTCCGCGCGAACCGCCGCGTCAGCGGCCTCGAACCTTTCGGAGTCGTGGACGATCTCAAGGACGGCGTCGGTGTGCCAGTCGCCCGGCACGACCAACTGGCAGCCCTCCAGGAGGGCCGAGGCCCGCAGACCGTCGATCACCTCGGAGGGGATTCGCTCCTCGGTGAAGGGGAACCGACTGGTGTGGCGCCGCGACAGGGCGGCGTGGAGCGCGACGAGACCGCGGTCGACGTCGTCCGCACCATGGAGTTCCACGTCGGCGAAGTGCCAGCGGTCCTCGGGGCGGGGCAGCAGCCGGACCGCGGCATGCGGGCCTCTGTGCGCGGCGGCGACCCGCAGACCGAACAGGGCGGCGCCGCACCCTAGGTGGAGGGCACGGTGGTCCGGGTCCTCCACCGGCATGGCGCGCAACGGATCGCCGTGCAGCTCGATGACGCCGGTGCCCGTCTTGCAGACGAACTTCCACGGCTGTGCGTTGTGCATCGAGGGAGCCGTGACGGCGTCTTCGATCAGCGACGTCACGAGGGATCGGGTCAGAGCGGTGGTAGACACGGTTCGTCCTGTCTGCGCTGAGTCACGAAGAGATGTCGTGCGGAGTCCGGGTGGAGGACTTGAGACGCGTGTCGTTCTCGTGGAAGGACAGGCGGTCCACGACGGCGACGACGCCGTCGACGCTCTGTGCGAGTCCGACGAGCATCAGGGCCTGACTCCGCCGCCGGACGCGGCCCCCCAGCGTCACCACGCCGTCCAGGACGCGCACGTCCACCACGTCTGCGGGAAGGTCCATGGCATCCTTGAGGACGTCCTCATGGATGCGGCGCCGTATCTCCGCGTCCGGGCGGAGGTAGACACAGAGAAGATCGCGGCGGGTCACGATGCCGACCAGTCGTTCCTCCTCGTCGACCACGGGCAGGCGCTCGACTCCGCGGCGCACCATCAGCCGTGCCGCGTCCGCCACCGTCTCCTCGGCGTGGATCGTGACGGCCGGGGTGTTCATGAGCTCCCGCGCGGTCAGTTCGTCGCGGGCCAGGAGATCGCTCTCGGAGACGACTCCGACGACATGGTCATCCTCGTCCACGACGGGAACCCCGCTGATGTCGTGTTCGGCGAGCATCTTCGCCACGTCCCTGAACGACGCCGCAGGGACGGCGGAGACCACCTCGTCGGTCATCAGGCCCCCGACCTTCATGTGCTTCATCACCGCGCCTCCTGTTCGAGGGTCCGGCCGGTGTGCTGTCCCGTGACACCACCCTCCACCGCACGCTCGGGGGCGGCGAGGGCCGAATGGTCCACCCTCAGGCCCGAACGGCTCGCCGTTTCCGGCCCGAGCCCAGCCCCGCCCGTGTAGGACCTTTGGTCCCGTCGTTGGCCCCAGCGGCCCTCCGACCGCTCGGGGCCGGCTGCCAGGGTGGAAGGAGCACCCCGGAGCGCGTGAGGAGGAGCCATGGACGGAACGCCAGCCCGCCCCGCCCCCAGCCGGGTCGTCGTCGGCGTCGACGGATCACCGTCCGCACGCACGGCGGTGAGGTGGGCGGCAGCGGAGGCGGCCCTGCGGGGCAGCACTCTCTTCCTCGTCCATGGAGCCGACACGGACACACAGGCCCCGTTCCTGTCCCATGCGGAGATCGTCAGGAGTCGGCAGGAGGGAAGGGACCTGCTCGACCGGACCGCCGAGGCGATCACGGCGCGCCACCCCGAGCTGACGGTCGTCACGGAACTCACTGATGGCGGGGCCGCCGATGGGCTGCGCGGCGCCGCCGCCCTGACCGGCACGATCGTCGTCGGGCACCGGGGCCTCGGCGGGTTCCCCTCGTTGTTGCTCGGATCCGTCGGCCTTCAGGTCGCGGCCGGCGCCACCACGCCCGTGGTCGTGGTGCGCGGTGCCGCGGAGCCCGTCGAGGCCGGAGTGGTTCTCGCGGCGGTGCGCGACGAGGCCGACGTGGGATGTGCCCGCGTGGGGGCACGCGAAGCCCTGCTGCGCGAGGTGCCCCTGAGGCTCCTGCACATCCGGAGTGCCGGGCTGTCCGCCCGCTCACGGGCCGCGCTGCCCCACGGTGACGACAAGATCGCCCGCGATCACGTACGCGTGCTGTCCTCGCTCTCGGAACGGGTCCGGGAGGAGTTCCCGGGACTCACCGTGCACGCCGACGGACAGAAGGGCCGCAGCGTGCCCCGGTCCCTCGTGGACGCGTCGCACCACGCAGACCTTATGGTCGTCGGTGGCCGGCGTTCGCCCGGATACCTCGGACCCACCCTCGGCCGGACCACGCTCAGCCTGCT
Organism: Streptomyces sp. NBC_01268; assembly: GCF_036240795.1. Taxonomy (NCBI): domain Bacteria; kingdom Bacillati; phylum Actinomycetota; class Actinomycetes; order Kitasatosporales; family Streptomycetaceae; genus Streptomyces; species Streptomyces sp. NBC_01268. Next base: position 8,360,787 of record NZ_CP108454.1, read on the forward strand.
CCAGCACGCCCACTGCCCTGTGGAGCTCGTCCCCCGGCAAGGGCCCGGACACGGGAGCACGTCATGACCAGCACCACGGAGCGCCGTGACATCGTCGTCGGCATCGACCCGGTGAAGAACGGGCACATGGCCCTCGCCTGGGCCGCGGACGAGGCTCACCTGCGAGGCGTGGGACTGCGCCTGGTGGTCGCGGTACCCCCGCAGCACGACACCCAACACGTCGACGACACCCCTCGTCACCTGGCACAGCGGCAGGCCGGTACGGAGGCTCTGCGTACGGCACTCGCCTGGGCGCACGCCCGGCAGCCTGACATCGAAGCCACCTCCTCCCTTCTCGACGGGTTTCCGGCGGCATCCCTGGCCGCTCGGTCGAGCCAGGCCGGCCTGATCGTGCTCGGATCACGGCACCTCAGCCGCCCCGCGGAGTTCCTGAGCGCCGGCTCCCTGGTCGTACCGGTCACCGCGAAGGCGCACTGCCCGGTCGTCGTCGTGGGCGACGCGGAGCACGTCACGCAGGAGACGCCCTACCTCGTGGTCGGCGTCGACGGCAGCGAGTCCTCACGGGCCGCCCTGGCCTGGGCCTTCGAGGAGGCGGACCTCCGGCGCTGCGCACTGCGGGCCGTCGCCGTCTGGCAGCCCCCCGTCTTCACCCTGCACGGCGGCGACACGCTGTTCTCCGCCGAACGCCGCCTGCTCTCGGAGACCACCGCCGGCTGGGCGGAGAGACACCCCGACGTCCGGCTCACACACGAGGTGCGCATCGGTTCGCCCGTCGAGACGCTCGCGGACGCCGCCGAACACGCACTGGCCGTCGTCGTCGGCCGCCGGGGCCGGGGCGGGTACTCCGGGATGCGCGTCGGCTCCGTCGTCCACGGGCTGCTCCACCGCGCCCACTGCCCGGTGATCACCGTCCCCGTGGTGTGAGCGGGCCATGACCGCGTCGGCAGCGGACCGGGCACTCGCCTCGGTTCGGGACACCCTGGGGCTCACCGAGGCGGAGGCCGCCCGTCGGCTGGCCGACACCGGCCCCAACGAGGTCACCGCGAGAAGGCCCGTACGGCTCCACAGCAGGGTCCTGGCCCAACTGACCGACCCACTGATCATGGTGCTGGTCGGGGCCGTCGTACTGACCCTCGCGATCGGTGACCATCCCGACGCGATCGTCATCGGACTGGTCGTCCTCGTGAACACGATCGTCGGTGTGGCGCAGGAGATCCGGGCGGACGACGCCGTCGCCGCGCTCTCGGCCCTCACCGCCCCGCACGCGCGCGTGCGGCGAGACGGCATTGTCCGCGACCTCCCGGCAGCAGCGATCGTCCCGGGTGACGTCCTCCTGGTCGGTGAGGGCGACATCGTCGCCGCCGACGCCGCACTCGCAGAGGCCTCCGCCCTCCTGCTGGACGAGTCCATGCTCACGGGGGAGTCCGTGTCCGTGGACAAGGACCCCGGTGCGACGCTGAGCGGGGGCACGGTCGTCGTCCGCGGCCGAGGCGTGGCCGTAGTCGAGGCGACCGGGGCATCGAGCGCGCTCGGCCGCATCGCGGCTCTTCTCGACGAACGCCGCGAGCCGACTCCGCTGCAGCGGCGACTCGCCGCCCTCGGGCGCGTCCTCGCGGCCGTGACGCTCGCCCTGTGCGTCCTGGTCTTCGCCCTCGGCCTGGTGAGGGGGCTCCCGCTGGGCACGATGGCCGTCACCGCCATCAGCCTGGCCGTGGCGGCGGTCCCCGAATCCCTTCCCGCCGTCGTCACCCTGGCCCTGGCGCTCGGAGCCCGGCGCATGGCCGCCCGGCACGCCCTGGTGCGGCGGCTGCCCGCGGTGGAGACACTCGGCTCGGTGTCCGTCCTCGCCACCGACAAGACCGGCACCCTGACCGAGGGCCGCATGGTCGTCCAGCACATCTGGTCACCGCGGGTGAGCGCCGAGCTCACGGGCGTGGGGTACGAACCCGAGGGTGAGGTCCTCGTCGCCGGGAGACCGGCGGAAGCGGACGAGCTCGAACCGCTGTCGGGGCTGCTGACCGTGTCCGCCCTGTGCAACGACGCCACGCTGCGCCCGACGGACGACCGGAGGCCCGACGGCCGCTGGACGGCTCTGGGCGACCCCATGGAGGCCGCCCTGCTGGCGGCCGCTGCCAAGACGGGCTGCCCGGAGCCGGCGGAACTGTCGGTGACCCGCCCCCGGATCGGAGAAGTGCCCTTCGACAGTCTCCGCAGACGCATGACCACGCTCCACAAGACCGGCGGAGACGAGGTGCTCGTCTGCATGAAGGGCGCACCCGAAGCCGTCCTCGACCCGGCAGTCCTGCAAGATCCTCCCGACATGCTCGCGGCGGCCCATCAGGAGGCCGCGCGCCTGGCCGCCCATGGATACCGCGTGCTCGCAGTGGCCTCGGGCGTGCGGAACGACCTCCCGAGCCCGCTCACCGAGGCGGAGTCGGGGCTCGCGCTCCTCGGCCTCGTCGCGCTCAGCGACCCACCCAAACCGCACGCCGCGGCGACCCTCGCCTCCTGCCGGGCAGCCGGCATCACTCCCGTCCTCATCACCGGGGACCATCCGGCGACGGCCCGGGCGGTGGCGTCCCACGTCGCACTCCTGGGTGACGGCGCCGAGACGGAAGGCCACGTCGTCACCGGGGCGGACGTGGCCGCGGGGCGAGTCGCCGACCTCACCTCCGTGCGGGTCTTCGCCCGCACGGACCCCCAGCAGAAGCTCGACATCGTGGAGGCGTGGCGTGCCGGGGGAGCGGTGACCGCGATGACCGGCGACGGAGTCAACGACGGTCCCGCCCTGCACCGGGCCGACATCGGCGTCGCCATGGGCGCACGCGGCACGGAGGTCGCCCGGCAGGCCGCCGACCTGGTCCTGACCGACGACGAGCTCTCGACGGTCGTGGCGGCCGTCGAGGAGGGAAGGCGTGTCTACGACAACATCCGCCGCTTCCTCGTCTACGGGATGGCCGGCGGCGCGGCAGAGATCCTCGTGATGCTCATCGGCCCGCTGCTCGGGATGCCGCTGCCCCTTCGCGCCGGCCAGATCCTGTGGATCAACCTGCTCACACATGGCCTCACGGGCGTCGCCATGGGCGCCGAACCCGCGTCCCCGGGAGCGATGCACCGCCCCCCGCGCCCACCCGACCAGCACATCCTCGGCGGCGGAGCCTGGCAGAGGCTGCTCCTTCTCGCGGCCGTCGTCACGGCGGCCTCCCTCGGCGCAGGCCTCGCCGCCCAGGCACTGGACCTGGCCTGGCAGAGCGTGCTCTTCCTCGCCCTGCTCGCCGCGCAGCTCGGCGTCGCCCTGGGACTGCGCACCCGACTCCTGACCAAGGAGAACCCGTTCCTCCCTCTGTCCGTCCTCGCCTCTGCCCTTCTGGCAGCGGCAGCGCTGTACGTGCCCTTCCTGAACTCGATCCTGGAAACCGAGCCGCTCGGCTGGGCGGGCGCCGGGATCGCTCTCGCGTGCGCGCCGGCCGGATTCGTCACGGCCCGTGTCGTACGGACCGCCTTCCATACAGCGAGCCCGACAGGAAGGCGTGGTTCCTCCGGACTACGGTGAGAGTGCGCGCTTCGGGTAGAGCCCGTGCGCTCGATGCGGCCGGAGGTCTCGATGGGCCGGGAGGACAGCACGCCTGCAGGTACACGGCTGCCACGGCTGCGACTGGACGAGCTGCTCGACGAGGTCCAGGTGCGCATCGACGAGGTGCGGGGTACCAGGGACCGGCTCAACGGGTTGCTCGAGGCCGTCATGTCCGTGGGCCGTGGACTCGACCTGCCGCAGGTGCTGCGCGACATCGTGGAGTCCGCCGTCACTCTGGTGGACGCCGAGTACGGGGCCCTGGGCGTCATTGGTGACGACCGTAAGCTCTCCGAATTCCTCCCCGTCGGCATCGACGACGAACTCCGTGAGCGGATCGGCGCGCTGCCGTCCGGACACGGCATTCTCGGCGAACTGATCCGCAACCCCAAGGCGCTGCGCCTCGCCGAGCTGTCCGAGCACCCGGCCTCGTACGGCTTCCCGGCCCATCATCCGCCGATGCACACGTTCCTGGGCGTCCCCATCCGTGTCCGCGACGAGGTGTTCGGCAACCTCTACCTCACGGAGAAGCGCGGAGGAGCCGACTTCGACGCCGAGGACGAGGCCGTCGTGACGACTCTGGCCGTCGCGGCCGGCATCGCCGTCGCGAACGCCCGCCTCTACGAGGAGGGCCGCCTGCGCCAGCGCTGGCTGGCCGCCAGCTCCGACTTCACCAGTGCCCTCCTGTCCGGAGCGGAGGAGACCGAGGTCCTCGGCGGGATGCTGGAGCAGGCGGTGGACATCGCGGGCGCTGACATGGGGGTCTTCTACCTGGTCGGACCGGGCGGCGAGCTGCGTGGCTCGCTGGCCAGCGGTGAGGGAGCCGAAACGCACCGGGGCGTCGTGCTCCCGAACAGTGAGGGAACCCTGGTCGAGGCCGCCCTCGCGCAGGACGGTCTGGTCAGGGTCGCCGACGTCGAGAGCGAACCGACCATCACGATGCAGACCGAGCGGTGGAAGGGGTACGGACCGGCGGTGGCCGTCGCGGTCGGCACCAAGGAGCAACTCAGAGGGGTGCTGATCCTCGCGCGGTGTCACGGGCGGCCCGTCTTCACGACCGCCGAGGTCACCGCGCTTCCCGGATTCGCGGGCCAGGCGGCACTGGCGCTCGAACTGGCCGACCGCCGTCGTGACGCCGAACAGGTGAGCCTTCTGGAGGACCGCGACCGGATCGCCCGAGACCTCCACGATCTGGCGATCCAGCGCCTCTTCGCCACGGGGATGACGCTCCAGAGCGCCCGGCGCTTCGTCGAGCACCCGGAGGCCGTGGACCGGTTGACCCGGGCCATCGACGACCTGGACGCCACCATCAAGATCATCCGATCGACCATCTTCGGCCTCAGGGAACACGACACCCCGGGAACCGCCCCGACCCTGCGAAAGCGCCTGGTCAAGGCCGTTGATTCGGCGGCGACGACGCTCGGATTCACTCCGGCGCTGCTTATGGAGGGCCTGATCGACACCGACGTACCGACGGAAGTGGCCGAGGAGGTGCTCGCCGTCCTCGGAGAGGCCCTCACCAATGTGGCACGGCACGCCCGGGCCCGAAAGGCGGAGGTGTCGGTCGTGGCCGACGACGGCGTGCTGGCGGTGACGGTGAGTGACGACGGCGTCGGAATACCGCACGGTGGCAGCCGCAGCGGACTGCAGAACCTGTCCGAACGGGCCGAGCGGCTGGGCGGCACGCTTTCGGTCCACGCACGAGCGGCGCCGGGCAACGGCACCGTCCTCGAGTGGAGGATCCCACTCCCGACCGAGCGGGAATGAGGGCCTCTACGTCCCCTCGCGGTCGTGCTCGTGGACCTGCGCGGCGATGACGGCCGCTTGTACGCGGCGTTCCACGCCGAGTTTGCCGAGCAGCCGGGAGATGTGGTTCTTGACGGTCTTCTCCGACAGATAGAGCCGCTTGGCGATCTGCCGGTTGGTGAGACCCTCGCCGATGAGTTCGAGCACCGACCGCTCCCTGTCGGACAGCGCCGCGAGCCGCTCGTCCTCCGGCGGCTTCGCCGCCTCGGGGTCGCGCAGCGAGTGCATCAGCCGCGCGGTGGTGGCCGGATCGAGCATCGACTGCCCGGTGGCCACGGTCCGTACCGCCGCAACCAGATCCGACCCCTTGATCTGCTTCAGGACGTACCCGGCCGCCCCAGCCATGATCGCGTCGAGGAGAGCGTCCTCGTCGTCGAACGACGTCAGCATCAGGCACGCCACGTCAGGCATCCGAGACCGCAGCTCCCGGCACACGGAGATGCCGTCTCCGTCGGGCAGCCGCACGTCGAGGACCGCCACGTCCGGGCGTAGGGCGGGGCCCCTGGCCAGTGCCTGCTCCGCACTCGCCGCCTCGCCCACCACTTCCATGTCGGGTTCGTCGTCGATCAGGTCTCGAAGGCCCCGGCGGACGACCTCGTGGTCGTCGACGAGGAAGACCCGCGTGGGTGTGGCGGCTGCCTGCAGATCGGACATGGCGACCCCTGCGGTCGGTGGGTTCGTCTCCGCCCCCACAAGGATTGTCCGTCATACGGCGCCTTCGTGGGCACCGAGATCCATCCGCACGTCGACGACGCCCTCCACCGCCCGGACGGCGCGGGCGAGCAGCGGAACCAGCGACCGTTCGGCGAGCGCACCGTGAAGGGTGGCCACACCCTCCACTACGGACACCTCAAGCCCTGCCGGGGCAGCCGACTCGCCGAGGACGGAGCGGCGGATCTCCGCCTCGATCTCGCCGTCCGTACGGAGGAACACCTTGAGCAGATCGCTTCGGCTGACGACCCCCTCCAGCATCCCGATCTCGTTCACCACCGGCAGCCGCTTCACCTTCCGGGTGGCCATGATGCGTGCCGCCTCGGCGAGCGTGGCGTCCGGGTGGACGGTGACGGCGGGACTCGACATGAGTTCCCCGGCCCGCAGGGCTCCTGCCTTGGCCGCCTCGGCGAGTTCGTCCGGACGGGGCTCGTCGAGCCGGAACTCCTCCTTCGGCAGGAGATCCGCCTCCGACACGACCCCGACGACACGGCCCTCTCCCTCCAGGACGGGGACGGCGCTCACCTTCCACTGGTCCATGAGGGCGACGATCTCCTTGTAGGGCGCGTCCCGACCGATCGCGACGGCGGTGTGGGTCATGACGTCGCTGACGATGTAGTGCGAGGCAGGCATGGCGTTCTCCGGGAGGTGGACGAGGGTCTACAGGCCGCTGCCGTGCGGGGCGTACAGATCGAGCAGTCGTACTCGGGCGGAGACCAGGCGACGAGCGAGGGTCTGGCCGACGAAATGCCCGAGGGCGGAGCCGAGGGCAGGATCGGAGTCCATCATCATGCGCACAGTCAGTGCATCGAACTCGAATGCCCGCACACGCGTCATGGCCTCCGCACCGAAGTGCCAGCGATACGGAGCGAACAGCCAAGACCATCCGAGCAGCTCACCCGCGTTCACGGTGCCGATCACTGCCGGCTGTGTGCCAGGCACAGCGAAGTCCAAGGTGACCGTGCCCGTCCGGACGATCCAGAAGCGCTGGGCGGGATCGCCCTCCTCGAACAGCCGGGTGCCTTCAGGGAGGTCCACCGGGCGGGCGCACGCCATCAGCCGGTCGTGTTGGTCGGCGGACAGAGCTGTCGTGAGCCGAGGGGAAGGGAGGGAGCTCATCGGGGACCTCCTCGTCGGTGTCCGCCTCCAGTCTCTGCTCCGCATCACGGGGAGAGGGAGGGCCGGATGGCCCCTCTTCGTACCTCTCGGTCGCCTCTCCTCCTATCGACCGGCCGTTTACGTCAACGGGTTTCCGCGGAGGGCGGTCCGGGGAATTCCTCAAGGACGCTCCAGGCGGCCGGGCCATCACCGAATCCACCGCGTCGTTCGCGTCGAGGCCCCCGGCGAGGGCACCCAGTGCGAGGTCGCGGTCGGTGGCGATGCCGCGCCACTGCTTGAGACGGTTGAAGCAGCGTTCCACGACGTTGCGTCGCTTGTAGAGCTCGCGGTCGAAGGCCGGCGGGCGGCCTCCGCGGCTGGCCCGCCGGGCCCGGTTGCGGTCCTGGTCGGCCCGCTCGGGAATCATGTGCGGGATGCCGCGGCGGCGGAGCCGGGTGCGGATCGCTGTCGAGCTGTAGCCGTTGTCGACCAGGACGTGATCGGGCCGGGTGCGAGGCCGTCCCGGTCCGATCCGAGGCACCCGGATCGCTTCCATCACCGCGGTGAACCGGGTGCAGTCGTTGGTGTTGCCGCCCGTCACGACGAAGGCGAGCGGACGGCCCTGACCGTCGCAGGTCAGGTGAATCGTGCTGGTCAGCCCGCCTCTGAACCGGCCCAGGGCCGAGTCGCGGAGCCCCGTCTTCGGGCCCCGGCCGCGTGCTGGTGGGCGCGGACGAGCGTGGAGTCCACCGACACCAGCCAGTCGATGTCGCCCACCGCGTCCGCCTTCGCCTGGGCGGCCCGCAGCATCCCGTCGAACGTTCCGTCCGCCGCCCACCCGCGGAAACGCGTGTGGAGCGTGGCCCACGGACCGTAACGCCCGGGCACCTCCCGCCAGGCCGGCCCGGTCCGGAACTCCCACACGATCCCGTTCAGGACCCTGCGGTCGTCCAGCCGCTTCCGCCCCCGCAACGACACGGGCAGCAACGGCCGGACGACCTGGAGGCGCGAAGGGACGGCGCGTCGCCGTCGCCCTGTGGCGGCCCTCAGTACAGGCGGTTGACCACGTTCTTCACCGTGGTGTTCTTGAAGTGGTCGACTGGCGGGGCGCTCCAGTTGCTCTGCCACTCGATGAGCGTGACCGTGTCGCCGTCCCGGCCTACGCCGAACAGGTAGTTGTGGTAGATGCGGCTGTCCCAGAGCGCCTCTTCGCGCATGCCGAGGATGGCGGCACCCTCCTCCACGTTCACGGTTCCGTAGTCGTACGCGGTGACGATGTTGTTGGGGCCTTCGTAGCTGCGCGGGCAGTCGGCGTACGCCTGGCGGGCGCGGGCCGCGAACGTGATCGCCTCGGCCTCCGTCTCGAAGACGACGGTGTTCTGCACACCGGCCGCAGTCTCGGACGTGGCCACTTCACGACTCCACACGTTCACCTCGGGTGCCTGGCCCTCAGGCCAGAACCCGAAGCAGGCCGTCAGGTTGTTCCAGCCACGCGCGGCCGGTGCCCCGTACCAGGTCGTTCCGTCCTTCGGCATGTCGGACAGGTAGACCATGCCCGGCCGCGGTCGCCACTCCACGGCTGCCGCTTCGGTCCCCGACGCCATCGTCAACAGCGCGGTGGTGACAGCTGCCGTGAGCAGGCCGTGCAAACGCGTACGCAACGCCATGAGTTCCCCCGGTGGATGGTGCTCTTCCGGCCCGCCCCCCCACACTCTCCGGCTGGGCCGCGTATGCAGCCTGACACCCGCTCTGTCCTGCGGTGTGCCGCTGGGGGTGGAATGGCCGGCTCTCCCCGCATCCGCGGCCGGAATGCCACAGGGGCGTCGCCGCACAACCCGAGGGGCGACAACCCGATGCGCGCGGGTGCTCGGGATCGTTGTCCGTCTGCCGGGAACACCGACGCGTGCCGTCGACTTCGTGTTCCCCGCTCTTGCCCGGTGAGTGGGCCCTTACGGAAGGCGGAGAATGACCACACGCAGAAGGTTCCTCGGCGGTACCACCGCGGCCGGTGTCGTGGCGGGCCTCGCGGCCTCACCGGTGGCGGCCGAGGGCGGGAGCGGGGCACGCGCCGGTGACGCGGCCGCTCGGCGCGGTCGGGCCCGCGACGCGATCGTGGCGGTCAACAGCGGTATGCGGTCGCATTACGCCGCGCTCAAGTCGGATCTGATCGCGCAGCTCAGTCCCGTCCTCGTGGTCCAGAACGACGCCAGGGGCGGAAGGTTCACCCTCGTTCACGACGGCAGGCAGGAGTCGCTGCATCCCGTCGGGGAGGTGTTCGAACTGGCGAAGTCCGTCAGTCATGTGCCGCTCGGCGTCTTCTCGATCATCGCGCCCCACCTGAGCGAGAGGGTTCCGAACGTCCCCGGCGCGGACCGCATCGATGCGCACGACCTCGCCATGGTCGCGTTCAAGGACACCGCGACCACCGACTGGATCCCACCGCTCCGGCAGTACGCCGACACGCTGGCCGTGGCCCGGCGCCAGCTCGACCAGGCCGGCATCCCGCCGGAGATGGTGGTCTCGTGCGCGCGGGTGCTCGACGGCGCACTCTCGTTCATCGAAGTCTCCACCGCGGCCCGGTCCTTCGACATCAGGTCGTTCGAGGACTTCTCCCGCGGTGTGTACGCGGGTATCCGCACCAACATGAGGTACGCGGCCGAGGCCCAGATCGCGGGTGTGCAGGGCGTCCTGCGCAAGTGGCGGGCCCGGATCGGTGAGGAGGCGTGGATGGACCTGTACACGGTCGTGCTGTCCCAGTGGGCCACGTCCGAACTGAACCAGAACTCGATCATCATCAGGCCGTGCATGAACCCGGCGAAGGTGGCCACCCATCTGATCGACCTGCCGGCCGCCGAGCCGCTCTCGGACCCGGTCTTCGTGGCCCTGGACAACCTCGCCCGGATCGTGCAGGACAACATCGCGGCCGAGTTGGTCTTTCCTTCGGACCGGGCGGCCGCCGACGCGCTCAAGGGGCCGCAGGACCTGCTCGCCGACGAGATCCTGGAGCAGCTCGGTGCGGCGACGCCGGGCGCGGCGGCCTACTCCGCGCCTGCCGGGGCCGGGAGGGGCGGCGCCTGTCCCGTCACCCGAAGGGGCTCGGCTCCTCAGCAGGGCGGCACGGCGTACGACCTCTGAGGCCGGTGACGTCTCCGGGGCCGCGCCCGCCGGCCGCGGCGCGCGGGTCACAGGGCCGGCCGCTGCCGGTGGCGACGCCGCGGATCGTACGGGACGTCCGGGCACTGCTCGCCGACCCGGCCGTGCCGGACCGGGGGTCGAACGCCTGACCGAGGGGGTGGAGGGGGACGGACCGGGACCTACCAGGGTTGGGGCGAGCACGCCAGTACGCCCCGGTTCATCCCCGCCCGCCCGGCGCGCCACGGCGGCGACGCATGCGCCCCCTCGCGAACCCCTGCGCGCCCTTCCGGCGATCACGGGCAGCGGAAATGATGAACGCACCGCACATGAACCCTCGGTCATCCGCAGTCTGCCCCCGGGCGGGCGGACCCGCGGCGGAAGGAGCTCACGGTGTTGCTTCTCATCTCCCCGGACGGCGTCGAGGAGGCGCTCGACTGCGCCAAGGCGGCCGAGTACCTCGACATCGTCGACGTCAAGAAACCCGACGAGGGCTCGCTGGGCGCGAACTTCCCGTGGGTCATCAGGGAGATACGCGACGCCGTGCCGGCGGAGAAGCCCGTTTCCGCCACCGTCGGAGACGTGCCGTACAAGCCGGGCACGGTGGCCCAGGCGGCGCTCGGAGCGGTCGTCTCGGGGGCGACGTACATCAAGGTCGGGCTGTACGGATGCACGACGCCGGAGCAGGGCATCGACGTGATGCGGGCCGTCGTACGGGCGGTGAAGGACCACTGTCCAGCCGCGCTGGTCGTCGCCTCGGGGTACGCCGACGCCCACCGTGTGGGGTGCGTCAACCCGCTGGCGCTGCCGGACATCGCGGCCCGCTCCGGTGCCGACGCGGCGATGCTCGACACGGCGATCAAGGACGGGACGCGGCTGTTCGACCACGTACCGCCGGAGATCTGCGACGAGTTCGTGCGCAGGAGCCACGATGCCGGTCTGCTCGCCGCCTTGGCGGGCAGCGTCCGGAAGGAGGACCTGGGGCCGCTGACCCGCATGGGGACGGACATCGTGGGCGTCCGCGGAGCGGTCTGCGAAGGCGGCGACCGCAACGCCGGGCGGATCCGGCCGGACCTGGTGGCGGCCTTCCGGGCTGAGATGGACCGCCAGGCCCGGGTGTACGCCAACGGCGCCCGGGGCGCGCACTGACCTCCGGCGCGGGGGCGCCCGCGCCCGGCGGCGGCCCCGACGGCGGGAAGGCGCCGCGCTTCACCGTGGTCGATCCGGCCACCGGGGATGTCGTCGGCGAGGCCTCGGACCTGGGGCCGGATGCTCTGGACGGCGTCGTGGCACGCGCCGCGGACGCGTGGCGGGGGTGGCGCGCCGACTCCGCCGTCCGGTCCGCAGCGCTGCTCCGGGCGGCCGACGTCGTGGAGGCGGCCGGCGACCGACTCGCCCGGCTCCTCACGCGGGAGCAGGGCAAGCCGCTGGCCGAGTCGGCCGCGGAGGTCGCCCGGACCGCAGCTCGGCTGCGGTACTTCGCCGGCCTCGCCCCCCGGACCCGCAGGGTCGACGACGGGCGGCCCGTGCACAGCGAGGTGCGCTGGCGTCCGCTCGGCCCGGTCGCGGCGATCGTGCCGTGGAACTTCCCGCTCCAGCTGGCGGCGGCGAAGTTCGCGCCGGCGCTCGCGGCGGGCAACACGGTAGTCCTCAAGCCGTCCCCGTACACCCCGCTCGCCACCCTGGAGCTCGGGCGGGTCCTCGCCGGGGTGCTGCCGGAGGACGTGCTGACTGTCGTCACCGGGCGCGAGCCGCTCGGTGCCCGGCTGGCGGCCCATCCGGGCATCCGGCACGTGACGTTCACCGGCTCGGTGCCCACCGGGCGGGCCGTCGCCGCGGCGGCGGGTCCGTCGCTGGCACGGATCACGCTGGAGCTGGGCGGCAACGACGCCGCCGTGCTCCTCGACGACGTCGACGTGGAGCGGATCGCGGAGCGCCTGTTCTGGGCGGCGTTTCGCAACTGCGGTCAGGTCTGCATGGCGGTCAAGCGCGTCTACGCCCCCGCCAGGCTGCACGCGCGGGTCGTCGAGGCCCTCGCGCACTACGCGAAGAGCGTCGTCGTCGGGCCGGGACTCGACCCGGGGACCCGCATCGGTCCGCTCAACAACGGCCCGCAGCTCGCCCGGGTCGAGCGGGTCACGGAGCGGGCGCTCGCCGAGGGGGCCAGGGCGGCTGCCGGCGGGCAACGGCTGGATGGGCTGGGGCACTTCTACGCGCCCACCGTCCTCACCGACGTCCCGCCGGGGAGCGCGGTGGTGACCGAGGAGCAGTTCGGACCGGTGCTGCCGGTCTTGCCGTACCGGAGCGTGGACGAGGCCGTCGAGGCGGCCAACGGCACCGGCTTCGGGCTCGGCGGCTCCGTCTGGGGCACCGACCTCGACCGTGCCGAGGAGGTCGCGGACCGGCTCGAATGCGGCACGGTCTGGATCAACCACCACGCCGAGCTGTCCCTCGCCCAGCCCTTTGCCGGCATCAAGGACAGCGGCGTCGGCGTCGCGGGCGGCCCCTGGGGCCTGTACGGCAACCTGCGCCCGTTCGTGGTCCACCGGCCCGAGGAGGGGTGGGCATGAGGTTCCGTGCGGCGGTGCTGCGCGCGTACGAGGAGCCGTTCACCGTTGAGGAGGTCGCACTGCGCGCGGAGCCCGCGCCGGGAGAGGTGCTGGTCGCCGTCGCGGGCGCGGGGATGTGCCGCACCGACCTCGCCGTCCGGCGGTCGGCCGGCCGCAGCCCGCTGCCGGCGGTCCTCGGGCACGAGGGCGCGGGGGTGGTGGTGCGGTCCGGCGGCGGGCCCGACGCGGCGGTCGGCGTGGGCGACCACGTCGTGCTCGCCTTCGACTCCTGCGGCCGCTGCCGGAACTGCCTCGGCGCGGCACCCGCCTACTGCGACTCCTTCGCGTCGCTCAACCTCTTCGGGGGGCGCGGCGAGGAGCCGTCCCGGCTCACCGACGCGGCCGGGAAGGCGCTGGCGCCGCGCTGGTTCGGCCAGTCCTCGTTCGCCGAGTACGCGCTGGTCCCGGCGCGCAACGCCGTCCGTGTCGACCCGGCGCTGCCGATCGAGCTGCTCGGCCCGCTCGGCTGCGGCTTCCTCACCGGCGCCGGAGCCGTCCTGAACACCTTCCGTGCGGGGCCCGGCGACACCCTGGCCGTCCTTGGCGCGGGGGCGGTCGGCCTCGCCGCCGTGATGGCCGCCGCGGCGGCCGGCGTGCGGACCGTGGCCGTCGACCGGCACCCTCGGCGGCTCGACCTGGCCGAACGGTTCGGCGCGGTCCCGCTCGACTCCACGACGGCCGGGCTGACCGAGCGGATTCGCCGCCTCACCGACGGCGGTGCGCAGTACGCCCTGGACACCACCGCCTCCCCCGCGCTCATCAACCACGCGCTGCACGCCCTGCGCCCCACCGGCACCCTCGGCCTCGTCGCGCGCCTCCACGCGCCGCTCGCCCTCGAGACGGGCACGCTCGACCGGGGCCGCGGCATCCGGCACATCTGCGAGGGTGACGCCGTGCCCGCACTCCTGGTGCCCCGGCTGACCGCGCTCTGGCAGGCCGGACGCTTCCCCTTCGACCAGCTCATCCGCACCTACCCGCTGTCCGCCGTCAACGAGGCCGAACGCGACTGCGAGTCCGGCCTCGTGGTCAAGCCCGTGCTGCTACCGGAGCGAAACCCCGGGTGACCGCCCGGCCGGACGCTCCCACCCGTGGCCGGCCGCAGCACGGCAGCCCGCCACCCCGCCAGCCCGCCAGCCGGCCACCCCGCACCCCCATTCCCTGCAACGGAGGACACATGGACACCACCACGGACGCTGCGGCGGAGACGGAGGGCGTGGACGGCGGCGTGGGCCTGACCGCGCTCCTGGTCGCCACGGCGCGGGCGATCGAGACCCACCGCCACGACAGCCTCGCCCAGGATGTCTACGCCGAGCACTTCGTCCGCGCCGCCCCCGCGTGCGCGGGGTGGCCGGTCCGCGCCGAGCAGGTCGCGGGCGGGGACGGCAACCACCTGTGGGGGAGGTTCGCCCGGTATTTCGGGCTGCGGACACGGGTCCTGGACGAGTTCCTGCTGCGATCGGTCCGCGGGGACGCCCGACAGGTGGTGGTGCTGGGCGCGGGCCTGGACACGCGGGCCTTCCGGCTGGACTGGCCGTCGGACCTGGTGGTGTACGAGGTCGACAGGGCGGGCGTGCTCGCCTTCAAGGAGGGGGTGCTCCGGGACCTGTCGGCCGCCCCGCGGGTGAAGCGGGTGACCGTACCGGTCGACCTCCGCGCGGACTGGGTCGCAGCGCTCACCTCGGCCGGGTTCGACCCGGCGGTCCCGAGCGTCTGGCTGGCGGAGGGCCTGCTGTTCTACCTGCCGGGCGCCGCCGAGACGTTCCTCGTCGACTCGGTGCACCGGCTGGCCGCCGACGGCAGCGCCCTCGCCTTCGAGGCCAAGCTGGAGAAGGACCTGATGGCGTATCGCGACAGCCCGATCTACTCGGCGACGCGGGAGCAGATCGGCATCGACCTGCTGCACCTCTTCGACAAGGGGCCGCGGCCGGACTCGGCGGGCACGCTGCGGGCGCGCGGCTGGTCCGCGTCGATGCACACGCCCTTCGAGTTCAGCCGCCGGCACGGCCGCGGACCGCTGCCCGAGCCGAACGACGCACTGGAGGGGAACCGGTGGGTGTTCGCGCACAAGCCCCGGCCGTGACGGAGTGACCGCCGCCCCTGAGGGCGGTCCGGGGAGCCGAGCCGAAACGGCCGGGGCCGTTCTCCCGCACGGCAGACGTGCGGGCGGACGGCCCCGGTCGAGGCGGCGGGCCGGTCAGCCCGCCTGGACGGCGACGAGCTGGTCGCCGGGGATCCCGGCCTTGTCCGCCGCGTAGTAGTCCACGATGCCGGCCTCCCAGGTACCGACGGTGATGCGGTCATCGGCATCCGGGCCGAAGGCGTCGAAGAGGGCGTGGATGTTCTCCTTCCCGAAGCCGATCGCCGTCATCAGCGAGACGAAGAGCGGGCGCTCGATCAGCCCGTCACCGTCGGGGTCGCCGAGCGCGGACAGGGCGCGGGCGAACTCCTTGATCGTGGGGCCGAAACGGTCCGGGTCCAGCACGAACGGGCGGAACTCCTCGACCGTGATCACACCATCGTTGTTCGCGTCGAGCTCCGCGGCCAGGACCGTCCACCAGTGGCGGAACGAGGCCCGGAGCGCCTCCCTGGCCGTGGCGTCCGAGGCGGTCGCCACTTCCAGGACCCGTCCTGTCATGAGATCGAAGTCGCCGGAGTCGATGACCCCGTTTCCGTTCGCATCGAAGAGGGAGAAGACCAGCTCGACCCGCTGGGCGGCCTCAGTTCGCATGTCCGTCACCTGTCTTCAGGGGCCCGAGGGTCCCGGGCCTGGGTCAGTGCGTGCTCCTACGTAACCGCGTCGCGAGGCAGCCGTGACGGCCGTCAGCCCCGCGGTACCGGAAGGGGTGACGGGGGCCCGACCACCAGTACGGGTGCGACGGCGGGACCGCGTCCGGCCGGGAGACGCCCGAGGGCGGGGCTACGGGAGACCGGTGCGGCGCCCGCCCGCCGGGATCGGATGGGGCTGGGACGGATTCAGGCCGTCGGGCGGGACGCGCTGGCGCGCGTCCGTCTGGTCCTGAGCCCCGGCACGTCCGCCTGCCTCCCGGTCATTTCCACGCTACGCCTGCGCCCCCTGCTCCTTGCACCCTGCACCCCACCGAGTCTCAGAGGGCCGGGCGACCACCCGCGCAAGCACCCCGGGCCGGGGATCTGGACCTGGCCGGGGGAGCGCCGAGGGCTCGGAGGACCGTGTCCGGGTGGTACGCCGCGCCCGGCAAGGGCCGGTGGCGAGGCCGGCCGGGAGCCTGCTCGTGAGCCATCGCCGCCATCGCGGGGGCACGCGTCGATGCCCCCGGACGCCACGTACAGTACGGCGCCGACCATGACGGAACCGAAGGACACGATCCCGATCTGAAGGACGATCGGGAGGCCCCGAGGCGGAGACGTTCGACGCCGCGCAACGCGAGTTCATCGCCCGGTTCCGGCCGGCGTCGCTGATCCGGTGCCTTGTCCAGTCGTCCGAGGTCGCCCATCTGATCCTGCTCACAGCTCCGTCCGCGCCTCGGCGACCACGGGCGCGGTCATGAAGGCCGAAGGAGGCACCCTCATCTCCCTCACGCCGTGACGCGAGCCCGGCGCCACCGCCGGCTCAGAGCCCTCCCCAACCGGCCGCCGCCTCGGTAAGCCGCTCGCGCACGACGGTGAGGGCCGGGTTGGCCGGCGCGCCGCGGCGTACCGCGAGGTAGATGGTGTTGAGCGGAGGCGCCTCGGAGCGGTGGAGCTCGGCGATACGGCCTGCGGCCAGGGCGGGTTCGGCCACGTAGCGCGGGAGCGCGGAGATCCCGGCACCCGCTTCGACGGCCGCGAGGACCGCACGCAGGTCGGGGGCGACGAGCGCGACGGGGTTGGCGGGGCGGTGCCCGAACTCGCTGCGCCAGTAACGGCGCAGGATCGGCAGCTCTTCTCCGTAGGTGACCAGCGGCAGTGCGGCCAGGGCGTCGGCCGGGGCGGTGCGCAGCCGGTCGTCGTCCACGGTGCGGGCCATGGACGGCGGGCCGACGAGGAGGAACTCCTCGTCGACCAGGGGGACGGCGAAGAGCTCCTGGTGTGGGGGCCGGATCGCGGAGACGACCAGATCGAGCCGGTCTGCGGCCAGGTCGGTGAGGAGATCCCGGGCCAGGCCGAATGCCGCACGCAGGTGCAGTCCGCGGCCGGTGAGCGGGGCGAGCACGGGCAGTACCCGGAGGGTCATGATCTCGGCCGCGCCACCGATGCGTACCGTCCCGCGCAGCGCCGGCTCGGTCTCCGTGGAGCCGAGGGCGTCGCGGAGGCCGTCCAGGTGCAGGCTCACGCGGGCCGCGAGGGCAGCGGCGCGCGGTGTGGGGGTGACGCCCTTGCGGGAGCGGATGAAGAGCGGCTCCCCGATCTGGTCCTCCAGGCGGGCGAGCTGGCCGGTGACGGCGGGTTGGGTCACGCCCAGCCTCTGCGCCGCCGCGGAGAGGGAGCCTGCCCGGTAGATCTCCAGGAATGTGGCCAGCAGGTCCAGGCTCGGCACGCGTTCTTCCTTCTTTCGTTGCCCGGGGCGCCCGCCACCGGTACGCGAGGTGCGGCAGCTCAGTGTAGGGACGACCTCCCGCTGTCCGTGGCGCGTGTGGGCTGTTGTTCTCGTCAGCGGTGGGCGTCAGATCAGGAAGGTCGGCAGCGGGGCTGCCACGAGAGGAACTGGCGTCTCGATCGCAGGGCGAGCGTGCCGTCAGGCCGCCGAGCCGCGTGCCGTCAGGCCGCAGGACCGGCCGGCAGGGTGTAGCGGACCGCCGGGCGCGGGGATGACCGTCGCGGAAGACGAAGGTGTCCACGCCGTCTTCCACGCGCGCCAGGGCGGCTCCGATGCCCTGCTTGACACCGTCGCGTCCGCGCAGGTCGCAGTCAGGAGTGACGAAGACGGCGTCGGGTGTGAAGTTCGCGGCGATCGCGTCGCGGTCGCCGGAGTCGAGCGCCCGGACGTGGTCACGACAGGCCTCCTGGGGACTGCGGGTCATCGAAGCGTCCTCCGTACGGCTGCGGGTGCGTCAGGGGAGGTAGGCGATGCCGTGGGCGCCTTGCGTGGTGTCGGGGTCGCCCGGGTCGATGTCCAGGACCGTGCCCACGGAGCCATCGGCGAGGTCGACGACGTGCACGGTGCCCGAGCCGAGGTCGGCGACGAACGCGCGGTCGCCGTCCGGGGTGGTGCGGATCGTGATCGGGCCCCGGCCCACGGGCGCGGTGACCAGCGGGGCGAGCCCGCCGGCGGACAGGACGGTCGCGTACAGCGGTCCGCGGTCCGCGGTCCCGGTTGAGGGCGAGCCCGCGCGGCGCCCCTCCGGTGCCAGCGACACCACCCCCACGACCTTGCGCTCGTGAGTCGTCCGTACGGATGGCGATGTGGTCAAGGCCCCGGTTGAGGAGAGGAATTGTCACGGGCTTCTCTCCTTCGCGGGCGGGACTGCCGCTGGGTGCGTGGTGCTGCGGGAACTGATCCGACGGCCGGGAGCGCCGGTGGCTCCACGGCCGTCGGATCGGGCTCGGCGCTCTGGTTCAGGCGGAGAGGGCCTTGAGGACGGACTCGGCCGTGGCCGTGCTCGACTGCGGGTTCTGGCCCGTGACGAGGTTGCCGTCGACGACGACCGTGTTGCTCCAGGCGGCACCCGTGCGCGGGACTGCTCCCCGCTCGCGCAGCCGGGACTCGACGAAGAACGGCGTGTTCTCGCCGAGGCCGCCCTGGCGCTCCTCCTCGTCGGTGAACGAGGTCAGGTCACGGCCGGCGAACGTGAAGCTGCCGTCAGCCTTGGACGCGCTCAGCAGACCGGCGACACCGTGGCACAGCGCGGCCACGGTCTTGCCCTGGGAGTCTGCTTCGTTCAGGAGCCTGCCCAGGTCGGCGTCCCGAGCGAGATCGGCCATCGGGGCGTGCCCGCCCGGGACGTAGATCGCGTCGTAGTCGCCGATGGTGACGTCGGAGAGGGTCAGCGGTGTGGCAAGTTCATTCGCGATGCCGGCGAGGTACGCCTTGAACTCCTCCGCGTCCGTGGCGGAGACGCCGCCCTGCTCGCTGAGGCTGAGCGCGTCGACGGTGGGCCTCACGCCGCCCGGGGTGGCGATGTCCACCTCCACCCCGGCGGCCTTGAGGACGCGGTGGGAGGCGGCGACCTCCTCGGCCCAGAAGCCGGTGGGGTGAGTGGACCCGTCAGCCAGCTGCAGGCTGGTGGCGGCGGAGATGACCATGAGGATCTTCGACATGGATGTGCCTGACCTTGTCGTGGGGAACGGGATGTCACGCGGCGAGCCGCGTGCCGCCGGGTATCCGGCGGCTGTGGGGACAACCCCAGGATCCATCACCAATCATCCAGGCACATCCAGAGCGCTATAAGAATTGTTATGACTGGGTGATGGCCTGTCCAGGCGCCCCGGCTTCGCATGCCCGGATGGCCGGCCCTCCCTCCTTGATCTCGGGTGGGTGAACGGCGAGCCGTTCACCCACCCGAGAGGCCATCCCCCTCACCGCTCCCCGCTTGATGCCGTCGGTCCGTCCGAGCATGTCGCGAAGGTGCCTCCCGGCCCCTACGGCCTTCTGCACCTTCGTGACGACGAGGGCCCGACCCATGAGAACGGGGTACGTGTACCGAGGCTCGCCCGGGTCACGGCCACCGAGCACACGGAGACGCCGCTTTGCCCCGTGCATCCCGATACTCGAGGACCCGTTCGTTGCGGCGTGAGCTGTATGCCTCGTCGCCACCGAGGTGCTCTGGTCGGGCGCGTGGCCGCCCGCCCCGCGGTCGGGGAACGCGGACGCGTTCGAGGACCTCGATCATCTGCGGCGCGTCGCCCCACCGGCCCGGCGTGACGGGGAATGCCGGCGGACGGCATCCGCCTTCACCGGCGAGGTGGAGTGTGCAGGTCAGACCGCCCCGCGACGCCGAGCCCTTCGCCAGGGCGGTGATGCCGGGGCGCCGATCTTCATCCGGGACGGGCGGCTCCTTCTCGCATGCCCCCGCCGCATGCTGATGAGCACGGCAGGACGCCGACTCGACGCTCACCATGTTCCCATCGATCCGGCCCGCGAGCCCGGCGCCGAGACGTCGCCCACGAGCACGGTGACCGCTAATCCTGGGCGAGTTGGTCGAGCCTCGACCAGCTTCATGGCTCTGTTCACGAGCAACCGGTCCACAATCGCGGTTCCTTGAGATGAACGACGCAGGCCCGCCGCGGCGGCGGGCCCGCGCCGATGGACCGCCGGTCAGCCGGCCTGGCCGGTGGGCATGATGGTGACCTGATGGAGGTTCACCCGCGGGGCAGCGTGGCGAACGGTCTCACTTCCCTCCGTCGGTCCACACCGCGGTACCGACTGCGGACCGCTGTGACCCCCACCGAGGGTGATCGTTACTCAGCGAGTCGAGCCGGACCGGGCGCTCTGGGTGCCCGCGGGGAAGAGGGTGTGTGCATGGCGACGTCACGTCAGCCGGCCGTGCCGGTTCCTGAGTCCGTCATCACCATGGGGGCGACACTTGAACTCGCGCGCTCGCGCCATGCCGACCACCCCCAACCAGGCCTCACACCGAGCCTGATCGAGAACACCGGGGTACGGACCCGCCACCTGGTGCAACCGGTCGAGGAGACGCTCGCACACCCGGGCTTCGAAGAGCGCAACCGGCTTTACGCGGCAGAGGCCAAGGCCCGCGTGCCCATGGTCGTACGGCGAGCCCTTGAGGACGCCGGGCTGCGCGCCGCCGATATCGACCTGATCATCCACGTGTCCTGCACCGGGTTCATGATGCCCCCGCTCACCGCCTGGCCCAGCAACACGATGGGTTTCCCCTCCGCCACAGGGCAGTCGCCGATCGCCCAGCTGGGCTGCGCGGGCGGCGGCGCCGCGATCAATCGGGCGCACGACCTCTGCAAGGCCTACCCGGCGGCGAACGCGCTGATCATGGCCTGTGAGTTGTGCTCCCTGTGCTACCAGCCCACCGACGTCAGCGTCGGATCGCTGCTGGACAACGGTCTGTTCGGTGACGGTGTGGCCGCCACAGTGGTCCGCGGGACGGGCGGAGCCGCTATCCACCTGGAGCGAAACGCTTCGTACCTGGTCCCGGACACCGAGGACGAGATCGCGTACGCCGTGCGCGCCACCGGCTTCCACTTCCTGCTCGACGAGCGGGTGCCTGGCACCATGGAGTCGCTCGCCCCCGCGCTGCGCGCCCTCGCCGGACGGACACGGCTGGGACGCCTCCGACCTCGACTTCTCCCTCGTGCACGCTGGGGGCCGCGGATCCTCGACGATCTCAGCCAGGTCCTGGGCGTGCCCCCGGAGGCCTTGCGCTTCAGCCGGGCCGCGCTCACCGAGTACGGAAACGTGGCGAGCGTCGTCGTACCGGACGCGCTGCGCTGCCTGTCCGACGAGGGCGGCGCCGTCGACCAAGCGCGCGGCCTGCTGGCCGGATCCGGTCCGGGCAGCACCGCCGCGCAGCAGGTGACGTTCAAGGTGACCGGCGAACAGTCGCGCACCGCGTCGAGCTGCGAGGTCGTCGTAGCGCCCGGCTTCGACATCGGCGCGCACGTCCACACCCGCGGCGAGGAGCTCCGCTACGTACGCGAAGGGGAAGCCGACGTCCTCGCCTTCCAGCCGCGCGTGCGAACCCCCGACGGCTGGCGCGGGTGGCGGTCCACGCAGGGCGACCGCATGGTCCGCGCCACACCCGGCACGGTCAGCGAGGTCCCGCCGGGCTGCCCCTACGCGTTCGCCCATCCCACCGAAGGCCCGGCGCGGATGTTCTTCCACGCGTCCCCGCCGCCGGACCGCGAGCCGTATTTCGAGGAGCTCATGGACGTCCTGTCCGCGGACGGACCCGCCGACCACACCGCCACCGCGGCACCGCGCCGCCGCTCCGGCATCGAGCAGCTGACCCCGCTGCGCCACGACCGGCCGGCGAGGAGCCACTGATGCGGGACACCGCTCCCCCCGTGTACGAGACCGTCGACCTGGCGGCGCTGGACTTCGACCCGTTCCTCCGCGAGGCACTGCGGGAAGCGCCGGTCGTCCGGGTCCGGCTGCTGCACGGGACTGCTGGCGAGTGCTGGCTGGCGACGCGGCACGACGTGGTCCGGTTCGTCACCTCCGACCCCCGGTTCAGCCGGGACATCGTCGGCCGGCCGCTGCCGAGCATGAACAGGTACCTCGTGCCGCTGGACCGGGCGGTCAGCTTCGTGGATCCCCCAGATCACTCCCGGGTCCGTTCCGTGGTCTCCTCGGCGTTCAACCGCTCGGCCATGGCGACGCTGCGGCCGCGCGCACAGGCCGTACTCGACGGCCTGATCGACCGCATGGTGGCGTCCGGGCCGCCTGCGGACCTCGTACGGCAGGTGACCTCGCCGTTCCCCCTGCACGTCATCGGAGCTGTCCTGGGAGTGCCGGAGGCCGACCGGCAGCGCCTGCGCGTGTGGGCGGACGCCGTGCTGACGAGGGCGACGGACGAGGCAGGCGTCGAGCGGGCCCGACAGGCCAAGGAGACCGCCCGCGCCTACTTCCGCGAGCTGGCCCGGGAGCGCCGGGCCCGGCCGCAGGAGGATCTCACGAGCGCGTTGGCAGCCGCGGTCGCGAGCGGCCGGATCGAAGAGGAGGAGATGCTCGCTCTGGCGGTGCTGATGGGGCTGAACGGCTGGCACGCCGTCCGCAACCACACCTCGAACATGATGTACGTACTCCTCACCGACGACAGCCTGATGAGCCGGCTGCGGTCGGACCCGAAGGCCGTGCCGGCCGCCGTGGAGGAGCTGCTGCGCTGGATTCCGCACAAGCACGGCGTGGGACAGCCACGCGTCGCCACGGAGGACGTCGAGGTGGGCGGGGTCCAGATCCGCCGGGGCGAGGCCGTGTATGTCTCGTACGTGGCGGCCAACTGGGACGACGCGTGCTACCCCGAGCCGGGCCGCATCGACATCGACCGCCAGGGCCCACCCCACCTGGCCTTCGGCTACGGTCCCCACCACTGCGTGGCACCGCTGCTGGCCCGGCTGGAGGCGGAGCTGCTCCTGACCACGCTGATCGAACGACTGCCTGACCTGCGGCTTGCCGTCGACCCCGGCGAGGTGACCTGGCAGAAGGACGTGCTCATCCGCGGGCCGGTGGGACTGCCCGTGACCTGGTAGCCCACGGGACGGAGCCAGGGCCGCAGACCGGGAGTCGGGCAGCGGCCGGCGGGAGAACGTCGGCGCGGTACGGGTCGGCAGGTACCCAACGATCACCGAAGCCGCGCACGCACCGCCCGGACGTACATGCGGCAGGGGAAGGCACAGCCGACCCGCACCGAGCGCGCCGTCCTCTCGGGATTCTGACGCCGCATCGGGGCGGGCGAGGGGTGACCGAGGCCGGTGAAGATCGTTGTCGCAGGTATGAAGAAGAACATGCTGCTGGCGGTGCTGCCCGCGTTCGCGCTGGCCATGGCCGCCCCCGCACAGGCCGATGCCCACGACCCCACCAGCGAAGCCTTCACGGTCGGCGGCATCGAGGCGGCCGGCGACCATGACCACGCCACGTGCGCGTGCCCC
This sequence comes from Streptomyces sp. NBC_01268, assembly GCF_036240795.1. Taxonomy (NCBI): domain Bacteria; kingdom Bacillati; phylum Actinomycetota; class Actinomycetes; order Kitasatosporales; family Streptomycetaceae; genus Streptomyces; species Streptomyces sp. NBC_01268. The sequence continues at coordinate 8,384,232 of NZ_CP108454.1, forward strand.
GCTCCCGAAACGAGCGCCCAGCAGCTTTCGGGGATGCGCATGCCACGCACTCGGTTCAACGCCCCGGACAGCGGAGCCTTCGGTCGCTGACCCCTCCCCACCCGGCGAGGGCCCGCCCTCTGCCGGACGGGTCGCAGACCGGGACAGCCGACACGCCATAGGCAGACCTGCTGCGCGAGACACCGCTGGTGTTCGTGGGCGAACAGCACAGTTGGGGCCACGGCGGAGCAGGTCCACGCGCAAAGCACACCGTCGGCTGAGGCGCCGGGAGTGCTGTCACCGTGGTGGTGTCTTGGCCCGCTTCGCCCCACCCCACAGCGAGCCCGGGTTCGCTCGGTTCGGGTACAGCGCGAGCATCGCCTCGTACAGTTCGGCCGCGGTCTGGGTCTCGGCGTCGAGCCGGTTGAAGTCCGCCAGGTACTTCTTGGTCTCGGCCAGGATCTTCGGGTCGTCGGGCAGGTCGGGGTTCTTGTGGCCGGCGACGACGTGGGCGGGGTCGAGTGCGGCGAGCGTGTCGGTGGCGCGCATCCACTCCTCGCGTGACGCGGTGGTGGTCTCGCCCATGTACTGGTGGATGCCGTTGTAGGCGACATCGCCGGCCACGACGAGCCTCAGGTCCGGCACCCACAGCGCGGTGCTGCCCTCGCAGTCGGTGAAACCGGTCTCGACCGCTCGCAACGGGTGCCCTTCGAGGGCGAACGTGTCCGCGTCCAGGACCTCCGGGAAGACCTGCGGCAGCGGGACCTGCCCCGGAAAGCGCGAGGTCCAGAACGTATCGACGTAGGGCGGTGTGCCCTCGAACCTCGCCTTGGCCACGGCTGCGGCGGTCGAGACCGCCTTGGCCCCCGGGAATGCCTCAAGGAGCTGCTTCACGCCGAAGCCGTGGTCGCCGTGGCCGTGCGTGATGTAGACGTAGGCCAGATTGCGGTCGTGCGCCTTTACCCAGTCGACGAGCTTTTGGTTCTGCTCGACGGTGAGGTACGTGTCGACGAGTACGGCGTCACGCTCACCGAAGATCAACGTCGCAGTGTTGACCACCCACTGGAGCTCTTCCGGAGTGCCAGGCGGCAGGTCGCGGGTCAGACCCGACCGGCGCATGCACAACGTCTCGTACCGCAGCGCCGATGAGGCTTCCGGCATGTCGTGCCTACCTTCCGCTCTCGTCGAGATCCAGCCGTCGCATGCGCTTGGTCAGTCGCGGATCCCTCGGATCCGAGGCTGGGGACTCGACGAGCCTCCGCCCCGACTTCCAAGACCCATCCTGCGGGCCCACCTCGGATCCGCAACACGACGACAAGCCCGCCGCCATCCGGCCTCCAGGCGCCACGCCCAGCACGCAGGCGAGGCCCATGTGCCGGCGGTGACGTTCAGAGCAACGGCGGCCATCCATGGGGCCCAGGGTGGGAGAGGGTGCCGACGGCCGCGCCGCAAGGCCCAAGGGATGCGCCGACGCCAAACCCGATCAGGCGGCCGAGGCAGTCAGTGGAGCTGTCCGCCGTCCGAGGCCGGCCCGCTCCCCAGGGAGCGGGGATCTACCCGGTACAGCGTGCGCCCGGCCTTCCTGAACTGGGCTTCTGTGAAGGCTTTGCGTTCCGTTTGCACCGAGCCGCCCTGGGTGCAGGCGTTCACTTCGCATGACAGGCAATGGGCTTCTTGCGTGGTCAACCGATGTTCGGCTGGCGGCGCAGCACCAAGCCGGCTGCATGCTTGCTCAGGACCGCCGTCGGCGGATTTCGTCGGGTCGATAGCCCGGCACAGTTCTCCAACTGTCAGCGCGGATCTCGCTCTTCTGCGTGGGCTTCGACGCGGCGACGAGCTGGTCAGAGTGTTCTGCTGCCGGGGACCGTGACGTGGGTGTCGGGCCGAAGCCCGGAGACCGGGGGAGCGGGGAGCTGCGTGGCCGGCGGGATGATGGCGGGGCGGAGTGCCCAGTGCGTTCGGAACTGTTCCAGGATCTTGCGGGCGCTGTGTGGGGACACGGTCATTTCGAGGCGTGCTTCGGCGAGCCGCTGGAGGTCGCCATGCGGCTTTGTCGGGCCGGTGTAGGCGGCTTTGCGGGCGGCGTAGTTGCGGCGTGCGAAGACCTCGAGCAGGGTGCCGATGAAGTGGAGGTGGCAGGAGAATTCTTCCCAGCGTTGGCCGAGCTCGTCAGCCGGATCCGCACTGTCTGCATGAGGGGGGTGGTGCGCCATGTGGGCGAGGTGGATGATGCGCTGCTCGACCTCTGGGTTTGCCCTCGTTGGATCCGCGCTGCGGATCAGGGAGACAAGGGTGTGCAGGTCGTGCACGGTCTGAGCCGATCGGGCGGAGCCTTCCTGGTGGGCCAGCAGCACGCGGAACCCTGACAGCGCTTGCGCGGCTTCTTCCCAAAGCAGTTCGCGCGCCAGGGCCGCCAGGGCGGGCTCGCCGGTTCTACGGTGGATCTCGGTCACCTTACGGGTATAGCGAATGAGGTCACGTGGAATCCCCCCGGACAGTGCGTGGACGAGCGCTACGAAGGGGTCGGTGAAGCCGGGAACCCGGGTCTGCAGCAGCACTCTCGACTCGGGCAGCGTCCGGGGCTCGATGACCATGACGTCTTCGAGGGAACTGTCGATGATGTCGCGTGCGGGTAGGCCACGCCGGATGAAGGCCGCGCCCACGTCTTCCGACACCGACAGGATGAAGTACACGCGCGGTACGTCGAAGATGGCCTTGATCTCGGCGAGGAACCCGCGTGCCTGCTCTGTTGATCCGAGGCGGTCGAGTTCGTCGATCCCGATGAAGACCTTCCAGTTGTCCTGCTGCTCCGCGGCGCTGATACGCGTGAGCAGGGTGCGGAACTCCCAGACCAGCTCCGGGTAGGTGAAGTTGCGTGAAGTGCTGCCGCGGTTGCGGCCGATGCCCAGCGTCAGTCCGCCGCCTGACGCTCCCAGAGACGTTGAGGTGCCGACGGTCTGGATGCGCTGCAGGAGGTCGAGGTAGTTGTGGCAGTCGCGGACCAGGCGCCGTACCGGCCGCCCGCTGTGCCAGCTTTTGACGTCGGCGCGCCACATCAACGCCACTCCCATCGCGCCCAGCACCCCGTGGGTGAGCAAGGGGTAGTCGTGCCACGTGGTCACAGCCCACTCCCATGCATCCGCTCCCCAGCCTGACACTGCGGGCCGAGCGGACCGGTAAGCGCCGTCGGCAAGGTCGCGGACCCTGTCCTGGATTGCCAGCACCACCAGCCCTGCCCCAGCCAGCAGCTGGACCCATCGGCGAGATGACCAGTACAGACGGCGTGGCCAGTGTGCGGTTCGGGCCCGCGAGCGGAACAGGAACGGTGCTCGCGGTTGGCGCCCGTACAGGGCAAGGTAGTTGCGGCACACGGACTGGAACAGGGAGAGCAGGAACTCCTCCGGCCGATAGTTGGCCGGCGTCTGGACAATCACGTGGAAGTGCCGATCGGGATGCCCTTTGAGGATGCCCTGGCAGGCCTTCTTCAACAGAGTGCTCTTGCCGACCCCGCGCGGCCCGCAGATCGCAATCGCCCCACCGCTCATCTGGTCCAGCTTCTGCTGGAGCGCCGCCTCGGCGCGCGTAGAGATCCAGTAGCGCGCATTGCCGGCATCAATGAGCCCCTCGTGGCTGCGAGCCACGAACAACGACTCGTAGTCGGGACCGAGCAGCCTCGTCATCTCACGCTGCATGACCGGAGCGATCACCAGCCCCAGCCTGCGCGTTGCCCACCGCATAAGGCGCATCTCTGCGTCGAACGCACGCACTGCCTGAGCCATGAACAGCGCAGCCGTCTGGACCTGGGCCAGGAGGTTGTTCCGTCCTCCTGCGTCCCGCAGTTCCCGGACGCCGCCGTACCCCGCCACCGTGACAAGGGCACCAACTCCCACCCACCACGGCAACCCGACCCCGACATCGGCGACCCACCAGGACAGAAGGACGACCAGGATCAGAGGCAGGAACAGCGTCATCCGGCATCGATCACGTGCCTGCGCGAGTTGACCGCGCAATGCGTCCGCACGGGCTGCCCTCTGCCGCACACCGGAGTACGTCGTGCTTGCACGCAGCACCTCAGTGATGATGCGAGGGTGATCGAAGGCCTCCCGCAGCCGCTCTCTGGTGACCTGCGGGCGCTGCAGGTCCAGGTACGCACGGATCCCGGGCTGATGAAACGACGCCGCCACGGCGTGTTCGTACCAGCGCCGGACCTGCCGGGGCTCCAGGTGCCAGATTCCGCTGGTCATCCATGCCTTCCCAGGAAGCGACTACCAAGGCCCCCGTGCTCCCCGGGGATCCGGAGGACCGTGCCGCTGACCGGTCGCGGTGGACAGCCGAGGGGCAGCGAGCCAGCATCGTAAGTGGTTCGCTGATCAGCAGGGCGGGATGCGCCGGAAGTTGACTTGTTGTCGCCCATTGAAGCTGTTTCAGGTCATGCGGAGGCGACCCAGCCGCACGTCGCCGACCGCACCGCTATACGCTGCGTCAAGACGCGTGCCTGACCGTATGGCCGGGTCAGTCCTGGACACACGGGCTCGACCAGGAAGCCTCACCGAGGAGGAGGGTGCAATTGGGCGCAGGGCACTCTGCGGACTTGCGTAAGCATGAAGTGGAGGCACTCCTTCACTTGGCCGAGGGCGAACTGGACCAGCTCCTGGAGGAAGTGGAAGACTTCCCCCGCCCAGAGCGAGAGCAGCTCAACGCGTTCCAGCAAGCCCGCGGGCAGAAGGCTCACTGGTACTGGGAAGGCAGTGCGGTCTACGTCTGGGCCGCCACTCACCACCAGTTCTGCGACCGTGGCGCCGTACTGCGTAACCCCGCCTTGAGGTCACGGACTTTCGCCCCCGGCAAGTGGGTCGGCTTCCAGCCCACCTCTCAGGGGCCGGCCATGGACTGGGAGACGGACCTCGGCGTCATACGGATCCTTCACACGACCGGCAGGGCCGCTGCGTCCGCCCTGGCCGAAGAACTTGCCGAGGTCGCCGATGCTCAGGGCGTGGTCACGGTGTGCTCCCTGTACGGCGACATCGGCGCCACCGGACCAGCCCTGATCGCTGCCGACACCGCACAGCCGCAGTTGGAGTACGAGGCCCAGTGGGGCACAGTCACGAAACTCGTCGGGCAACGCCTGCCCTGGTGGCCGGACCTCCTACGACGCGCCGACGTGATCAGCCAATGGTCGCCAGGGGCACCCGTCACTCACGCTGAACTCCTGCCCGACGAGGAGGAAACAATCCTGCGCGAAGCGGCTGACCTCTGGCGCCGCGTCCCGGGAGCTCAGGCAGCCCTCACCGACCTCGCCAACTCCTTGCGCAATCAACGCATCGACAGCATCAACAGCGACATCCGCATCTTCGGCAAGCACGGCACCAGCTCAGACGGTGCCCCACTCCTCATCGCAGCGCACCATCCAGCCGACGGGTGCCCCCTGCCTCGCACGGATGACCGTGACGTGCTCGCTGAGGGATGGCGGGCTCTCGCATCCAGTCAGTCCTTCGAGGCCTATGAGAGCCTGAACATCGCGATGCTCCGCGATCCGACCCTCCTGCCGTTTGGCACCCGCACTGAAGTGAACGACAACAGCCCAGCCGCGCGTCGGTGGGCGACACAGCTTCGCCCATGTGCTCCTTCCGCACTGCACGCGATCCTCGCCGATGACGCGCAGGACGTTACCTTCCATACGGACTACAGCACCGGTATCCCTGCCGTCCGAATCCGATCGACGAGGCAGGGCGTCTGGGTTTTCCTTGCCCCGCTGTGGCTTCCCGATAGCAGGGCTCGGCTCAGGTCCGTAATTTTGGATAGGACCGTTTGGGTGACCACGACGGACAACATGATCTACCCGGCGCCGTGCACCCGTCACGATCACCTCTGGTGGGGGCACGGTTACGGGGACCGCCCCACGGAAGCCGCCTGGGTCATCAGCCAGCTCCTGGACGACCTCGGCGCAGAGATATCGCTCGCCGACCACTGGAGGCAAGCCCCCAAGGGGTTGACCGAACTCCTCAGCCGTCCTCACCCCCCCGGCACCGAAATCTCACGCTCTGCACTTGAGCTTGCCCGGACCCACCAGCACGAAGCCCCGTCCTGACGTCCAGCCCGACGCCACCGCGTTACCTCACGTAGCGCCGCCTGTGAGAGCACACCCCTCCAGGCCGAGAGAAGTGTCCCGCTGCTGGCTGACGGCCTGTCTGCACCAGGACCCTCCACGTGGTGGACACCGTCTGCTGCGCCTTCAACGGAGAGACACACGCACGGAATTCAGCCGTGTATCGGACGGACGGACACGAGAACCACATCGAGGTCGTGTCCGGCGGAGGGGATTCGGCGTGCGGGTGCTCAGGGCGGCCACTCGCTGGCCGATATGAATCGTCCGCGTTCGTCACGGCGCCGTGGGCGGTTCATCAGATGGTGCGTAGTCGTGTTCATCGGACGCGCATGCCGGACGGGCGCGGTTACGGTCGTTCGCGTCGTCCCACGGGGGGCGGCATCGGTCGAGTGCCGCATGCGCCAGGACCGTCCCGGCCTTCCCGCGCCGGTGCGGAGCGCGCCCGGGCGGCTCCCAGGGAGTGGACATGGGTTCTGTGGGTCGTAGGACCGTCGCGGTGATGGCAGCCGCTCTGGCGTCGCTGGGGGCGGGGAGCGGTGTCACCGCGACCGCGACCCCCTCGTCGCCCGCGCCGTGCAGCGGCGCGGAATGCCCCAGCCTGAAACCGGTCAGGCTCACGACCAGCCAGGCCACGTTGAACGTCACCCAGATGCAACTGGAGAACATCCACGCGATGGCCTCCGACGCCATCACGGGAGAGCCCATCCGGGGAGCGAAGGTCGTGTTCGCCACCGTCGGCGGCCGGTCGCTGGGGGCTGCCTACACCGACTACGACGGTGTGGCCTCGATCACCGCCCCGGAGAACCTAGGTCCCGGAACCCTTCAGGAGCTGCTCGGCGGCTACGAAGCCGCGCTCGTCGGCGACGGCGTGCACGCTCCCGTCGGGGCCCACGGGGCGATCACCGTCGGTACCGACCAGGGGCCCGGCGTACCGGGCTCTCCGTGTTCGCTCTGCAGTGACCGCGGGCTCAAGCAGGACGTGGTCCCGGTCGACTGGAGCCGGTGACGATGCGGATCCTCCACCGGCGGGCCCGGGCGGCGGGCCCCGCCTCTCCGGACCCTGACGCGGCAGGTACGCGAGAAGGCGTCGCCGTGGCCCCGGTCGGCGCGGTCAACGGCTTCGCCGTCCTGGAGACAGTCGCCGCGCTGCCGGTCAGCACCTGGCGCTACCTCTGGGAGCCCGAGGACGTCCGTCACCTCGGGCCGATGGCCCAGGACTGGCACGCCGCTTTCGGCTTCAACCGGGACGACACCAGGATCCCCGTCGTCGACGGCCTCGGCGTGGCCCTGGTCTGCATCCAGGCGCTCCAACGCCACGTGGAGGAGCTCAGGGCCGAAGTGGCCAGGCTGCGCGAGGCCGCGGCCATGAACCCGTCCGAGGCGGGGCGATGACGGTGGACGGCCTGTCTCCGGTGTCCACGGACGCGATCTGGCGGCTGCCGGTGACGGTCTGTCGCATCACCGGGTTCCTGGGCGAGCGGACGGCCGGTGTCCTGCTGGAGCGCGCCCTCGCCTCCACGGGCGATCGGCTGAAGCCTTCCATGGTCCGGGACCGGGAGCTGGACCCCGACCTGCGCAGGTCCAGGTCGTACTCGGACTTCGAGGCGCCCGAGCTGATGGCGGCCATCGAGGACGTCCGGGAGGCGGTCGAGCACACGCTGGGAGTCGACTGCCGCCACACCGAGCCCCGTTACGGCCTCAACGTCCACAACGACGGCGACTTCTACGGGCCCCACCAGGACACCAGTGCCGCGTACGCCCCCCGGCGTCTGCTCACGTTCGTGTACTACGTGCACCGCACGCCCCGGCCGTTCGGCGGCGGCGAGCTGCGCGTCTTCGACGCCGCCCTGCCGCTGCACACGGAGACGACCGGCGAGTGGGAGGAACGTACCTGGCGGGACTGGGAGCCCGAGCACGACAGCATCGTGTTCTTCCTACCCACCGCCTGGCACGAGGTACGACCGGTCGAGTGCCCTGGACGACAGCACGCCGACAGCCGCTTCGCCGTCAACGGTTGGTTGTGCGCACCCGACCCGACGCACCGTGAGGGCGACGAGTGCCGGTGAGAAGCGGGCCGGACCCTGGACCGCCGGACAACCCTTGGGCACGAAGCCGTTGGCAGTAGACATGCCGCACCTGACGCTACTCAGGCGTTGGGAATCGCAAAAAGAACGGTTGGACAGACCCTCCCTCGGACTCGGGTTCGGCCTGGACGCCGGGGTCGGCCCTGGTCGGGCCATCGTGTCCAGGCCGAACCCGGCGCTCCTACGTTCCGGCGCAGTTGGTGAACGTCGCCCGGGTGCGGGCGCTGTAGATGCTCGCGCCGCCGTTGACGTCGTACTTGAGGGGCACCGTGATGGTGTCGTCAGCCGTCCACGGGAACCCCTGGACGTCGAAGGTCCAGGTCCCGGTCGCCTTGGTGGCCAGTTCGGACAGTGCGACCCACCCGTACTGGCGCGGGGGCACGCTCACGGTCAGCTTGTTGCCCATGTCCTGCTTGAGGTCGATCGAGGTCGCGCCGTTGACCTCGGCGGTGACTTCGAGCTGGAGCTTGGCCAGACCGATGTCGCCACCGACGGTCAGGGTGCCCCCCATCTTGAAGCCGATGGTGTTGGTCCACCCCGTGGAGGTGTTCAGCGAGAACTCCCACGGGATCGTGGTCGAGGTGTCGTTGAACCAGATCGGCGAGACGCACGCCTCCGGCAGCGTGAACGGCGGTGTCTGGGTGGTCGTGGACCACGAGCAGGTCGAGGTGTCCTTGTTGCACCGGCCGGCCGCGTAGTCCACGGCCATGTTCCAGGCCTTCGAGTAGACCTCGGAGGGCAGCGTCCACTGCTGGTACGGCGTGTTGTCGCAGCGGTAGGTGTACACCCAGTTGTCGCTGGCGGGAGGTATCTGGACGGTCAGGCAGGAGTTGTCGCCGACCTGGCGGATCCTGAACGCCTTCTGCGCCGATCCGTCGATCGGCTGGAAGTACCACTGCTCGGACGCGCGCCCATCGCAGGGCTGCTGCCGCAGCTGGTAGTGGGCCGTGGTCACGTCCATGCACTTGCCGGTGGTGGTGTTGACGATGGCGAACCCCGAGCCGAGGCTGGTGCCCGTGTTGATGCGCCACGTGGTGGCGGACCCCGGCGCCGGATTGACGGAGATGGCCGCGTTGTCGTCGTAGCTGCCGCCCTGGACGTCCAGCAGTTTTCCGTTGCTGACGTTGGTGAACTTCAGCTGGATCAGTGCCGTCGAGCCCGTGACCGTTTCAGGTGCGGCGGCGGCCGGAGCGGCGCCGATCCCCACGGCCGCGCCCACCATCGCGGCGAGGACGGTCGCCGCTCGCCACAGCGATCTTCTCTTCCTGACTCTGGTCCTGGTCATGTGTGTGGTCCTTTCATGTCATGAGGTGTGTTCCGGTCGAACGACAGGCGGCCGGGATCCGGACAGCGTTCCGCTACCTCCGGAACCTCCTGACCACGCCCTTTACCGCGCTTGTCCCCAGTCGGATGGCAAAAGCGCCGGCGACCATCGCCCCGGCAGCGCCGGTGCCGTCATCGTGTGGCTGGACGAGGTTCTTCATCGCGTTCACCGGTGCGCTGGTCCGCTGCCTGGTCGCCTCGGCCCCTACTTTGTGCTCCGCCACGGTGTCGACCGCCTTGCGCTCCCCGGTGCCGTTCAGGCGGCACAGCGGGCACTCCTTGACGGCGTCGTTGCCGTGCAGGGGGCACGCGGCGTTGTGGACCAGGAGGTACGTGGCGCCGGCTAGGACGTGGTAGGTGTGGATGCGGCTGACGCTGAGGTTGTAGACGGTCTGGTCGGCGACCTGACCGCGGTCGTGGATCGTGGTGACCCGCACGGCGCCGGTGCTCGAGGGGTCGCGGACGAGGTCGCCGGTCTTGAGGTCCCCGGCGTCCACCCAGCCGCGGCCCTCGACCCAGAAGGGGTGTCCGGCGGTGGCGGTGATCGTCGCCTGTCGCGAGCCCCCGACACCGATGTCGATCAGGTGTTTGGTGCCGTGGCCGATGATGACTCCCGCGACGGGCTCGCCGACAGTGGCGTCGGTGGCCGGGTCGGTGGCCTTGACCTGGTCGCCTTCCCGGATCTCGCTGATCGGTTTCGTGCTGCCGTCGGCCATCTCCACCAAGGTGTCCGGGGAGAAGGAATTGCACTTCTCGACGGCCGCAGCGGCCTTGCCCAGTGTCGAGGCCTCCCTGGCTGCGCTCTTGGCCACGGTGCTGGCGAGTTTCCCGCCGGGGATCATGCCTAGGGCGTTCGCGGCCGCGGCGGCCTTGTTGCCCTGGGCGAGTTGGCCGGCCGCGGCCAACCCTGAGGACACCGTCCCGATCGGGCCGGGTACGAACGCCACCACCTCTGCCGCGGTGGTCGCCACGCGCACCGCCGACTTCCAGGAGAACGTCCCGGCCAGGTCCAGTCCGTTGACCGGGTCGGCGTTGACGTAGTCGTAGTCGTTGGCCGATCCGCCCGACACGGGGTCCATCTGCAGGAACCGTCCCAGCACCGGCAGGTACACGCGGGCGCCCATCTCGATGGCCTGCTGGCCCGCGAGGTGCTCCACCGGCCGCTCGTGCTGGCCCAGCCACCCGAAGTCCATGCCGCCGGCCGCGGTGGCCGGGATAGGGATGTCGGCGAACGCGCCGGTCGTGGGGTCGATGTTCTGTCCGAACGGGTCGTACAGGTGCAGGGCGCCGGTGCGGGCGGCGGTGCCGTCAGCGGTGAACAGCACGTCGCCGTGGATGTTGGGGTAGGACCAGTTGGTGGTGGCGGTCCTGTCGTAGTTCTTGGTCAGCAGCACCCCGCCGGGCAGTGCCACGATCCGCTGCAGCAGACCGCCGTCCTTGTCCAGGACCAGGTCCGCGTCGTCCTGCTTGGACGTGTAGGAGTAGCGGGTGGTCCCGTTCTTCGACTGGTCGGCGGCTCCGGTGACGGTTCGGCTGGTCAACCGGTCGGCCGGGTCACGGGTGTAGGAGATGGCGGTGCCACCCGCGGTGGTGGTGGAGATGTGGCGCTTGGTGGAGTCGTACCCCAGGGTGTCGCCGCCGATCTTCACGGTGTTACCACGGGTGTCGTAGCCGAACTCCAGCGCGAGGCCGCCGCCGGTCGCGGTCAGCCGGTCCGCGGCGTCGTAGCAGTAGCTGGTGGTGACCGCGGGAGCCCCGTCGCGGCTGTCGGTGGACGCGGTGCGGTTGGTGTTCAGCCCGGTGGTCCTGGCCGGTCCGCACCCGTCGGCCGGATCGAACCGGTAGGTGAGCCGGTGGTGCGGGACGGTCGCGGCGACGAGCCGGCCCACCGTGTCGTAGGTGTAGGAGTAGGTCGCGATGTTCTTGCCGTTCTCGGTCACCACGTCGTCGGTGACGCGGTTGTCCCGGGAGCGTGTGACGGTGTCGACCACGGTGGACTCCACGGTCTTCCACGTCAGCGCCGTGGGCTTGCCGGAGCCGTTGCGCGTCAACGAGTCGAGGCGCGATCCGTTGCCGTAGGCGACGGAGGCCAGTTCGGCCGCGGTGGTCCACGTGGGGGTGGCGACGACGACGCCGTCGACCTTGACCTGGGTCAGCTGGTTGGCGGCGTTCCAGGCGTAGGACACGGTGCTGGACACGCCCTTGACCGTGGTGGTGTCAGTGGTCAACCGGCCGACCTGGTCGTAGGTGGAGACTGAGGTGACGCCGTTGGCGTCCGTGTAGGAAACCTCCTGGCCGAGCAGATCGATCACGGTGGTGATCGACCCGTTCGCGTCACCGGCGCTCGAGACGAGCGGGTCACCGCCGACCGCGTAGTCGTAGCTGACCGTGCGCGCCGGCTTGTCCCCGAAGGCGGGGAAGACCTTCTTGGTCACGCGTCCGCTCGAGTCGTAGCTGGTACAGCTCCACGGCTCGTCGTTGACACGTTCGGCGACGGGCCGGCCGCTCTCGTCGTAGACCGTCTCGCTGGTGAACGCCGTCCCGCCGCCCGGCTTGGGACCGGTGGTCGCCTTGGCCATGCCGCCCTGGTTGGCGGCCGGGGCCTTCGGGTCGCACGGGTTGGCGCGGGTCTCGGTGTCGCCGTAGTAGGTGGTGGTGGCGCTCCTGTCGGGGTTGGTGACGTCGCCTGCCGGCAGCGCTTCGGCCAGCTTGCGCAGGTATCCCGTGCCCGGCCGTTCGTAGATGGTGCGGGCGGTGAGGCCCAGCCCGCCCGGGTCGGCCGTGGCGGACACCTTGAGCCCGTACACCGGATCGATGCCCGCCGCCGGGTCGGAGTAGCTGGTGGCGCCGCGCTTGGACGGCGCGCGTTCCGTGTCGCCGCCGGAGGTGTCGTCGGTGGTCGTTCCCGTCTCCCAGCCGTAGCGGGGTGCGAGGTTCTTCCCGGGCACCGGGACCGGGGCGCTGGTGCCGGGCGGTGTCCAGGTGAAGTCCAGTGCCCCGGTCGTGCCGGAGCGGTTGTAGTAGTCGACGCGTACGCGGTGCCGGCTGCCGGCCGTGGTGTTGGTGTACGTGCCGGTGACCGCGGTGCCGGCCTTGTCGCTCCAGCTGTCGATGGTCAACACGTCGTCCACCCACAGGCGGACGCCGTCGACCGCGGTGAACCCGAGGCCGTAGTCCCCGGCGGCGGGCAACTCGATCTCCCCGGTGAACCGGCCCGACCAGCCACCGGTGTTCGCCACCGGCGGGCTCGCTCCCCATGACCGTGACAGCGCCCCGTCCGCGGCACCGACCCCGGTGGCGAACGACTGGGGCACACCCGCCAGCTCGGGGTTGTCGTAGAAGGCGGCCGACAGCCCCACGAGACCCTCGTCATAGGAGGTGTGGGTGTGCGAAACCTTCGCGGCGCACGCGGCTGTCGGGGTCTGCCCGGCGAAGCAGGACGCTGGCGCGGGCCCGTACTTGTCGACCGGCCGGTCGGCGTGGTCGTAGACCGTGGTGGACCGGCGGCCCGCGCTGTCGACCGCTGCCGTGGCCTGGTCCTTCGTGTTCCACTCCGCCGAGATGCTCGCCCCGGTCAAGTCGGTGGTGACCAGCGCGCGCCCGGCGTCGTCGTACGACACGGTGCGCGAGCGCGTGGAGTCGTACACTCCGGCCAGGGCCACAGTGGCCTGCTTGCGCTCCAGGTAGTACTGGTAGAAGTGCTCGGCGCGCTTGTCGCCGGAGCGGCCGTCCGGGGCGGGGGCCAGTACCTGGACCGCGCGCAGGGCTGGTGGTTCCTGGGGCTGCTCGATCACGGAGTCGTAGCCGATCACCGTGCAGGCGGCGGCGATGTCACCGGTGTTGGTGCACCCGTTCTCGGCGGACGGGGCCTGGTGGGCCACCCAGTCGTAGGCCAGGCTGCCGCGAAGGGTGGTCAGCGGCCCGATGCTGTCCAGGGCCTTCTGCTTCTCCTCCTCGTTGTCGCCCGCCTCGTCGTAGCGCTGCTTGGCCGAGGCCCGGCCCAGGTAGTCGAAGTCCTGCATGTCCGCGCCGGGGTTCTCGATCCGGGCCAGGGTGCCCATCTGGTACCACAGCCGGGTCTCGCTGCCGTCCCAGTAGTGGATCCGGCACAGCATCCCCGGCGGGGCTGGGTCCGAGCCCGGCGGGCGGGACACCCCGCCGTAGCAGCTGTCACTGCCGTCGGTGTTGTAGAAGAGCTGGTGCGACCGGCCGGAGACCGGGTCCTTGATCCGGGTCAGCCGCGGCGGTGTCCCGCTGTAGAGGTACTGCAGGGCGGCCGGCTTCTTGCCGTCCAGTACCGACTCCACCGCCGCCAGCGAGCCGTCGGGGTTGAACACCGACACCGTTTCGCCCTCGGTGAGCGAGATCCGGCCCGCCGTGTCGAAGGCGAGCACGCCGTCCTCGCCCACCGGCGGCGTGTAGCCGCCCGTGGAGGCCTTGGCCCACGTGTGCTTGCCGCCGGCGGAATCCGTGAGTACCACCGAGCCGTCCAGCATATCGGCGTGGCTGTAGCCGCTGGACTGCGCCGACAGCGTCCAACCGGCCGGCAAGGACTGCGAGTCCCCGGAGAACAGCCACTCCGTCGGTACGATCCGCGGTTCGAGGTTGTGGACGCGCTGGTCATCGGGGCCGGTGGTGCTCTTGCCCCACAGCACCATGCGGGGACGCTGGTCGGAGTGGTGGTACAGCTCGACCCGGATCGGCACCAGCTGACCGGCCTTGAGCGCCACGTCCTGGGCCTGGTGCGGGCCGGGCAACAGGAAGTCGTCGCCGGGATCGGCAGGGTCGGGGTTGTCGTAGACCACCTTGTCGCCCAGCCAGATGCGCGCGCCGTCGGCGTGCGCGCCGCCGAACCGGAAGTCACCGGTGACCGGTGCCTTGAACTGGCCCTCCCAGCGCGCGACGAACCAGTTCTTGTCCAGCGCCGGCGGCATCGGGTTGTCCCGCCACGGCAGGTTGTCCGGGTTGCCGGTCCACGCGATGCCCCAGTCCAGATTGACCTGGGACTCGCCGCGCACCATCACCGGGGTCGCGTCCGGGGTACCCGAGTGCCGCGAGTCGTTGAAGTACGAGGCGCGCACACCATGCGGCGCGCCCTGCCTGGAGTTGTAGGCGAAGCTGACCCCGGCGGACCCCCCGACGGTCTGGAACGCCGGCCCGGCGGCCTCGACGTGCGCGTTGCCGTTGAACAGGTTCACCGTCACCGGCCCGAGATGGTCGGTCGGGGCCGGCCCCGGATCGCCCACCCGCTGGTTGACCGTGAAGTGACCGACCCACTGCGGCGGCGTCGCCGTCGTCGCACCGGACATCGCGGTGGCAACCGTCCACGTGTATCGGCCGCCGTCGTGCAACACATGCTTCGGCACGGTCCACTGCGGCTGGTCGAGGCACCCGGAGTCCACCACGCTGCCCGAGCGGCCGTCGAACCCGGTGGAGATCTTGAAGCAGTACAGTACGCCGTCACCGACCGCGGCGACCTCGAGTGCCGGCGTGTCCGTGCCCACCACCGCGCCGTCGACCGGCGAGACCAGGCTGGTCTGCGGCGCCTCGACGGCTTCCCGTGCCGATCTCCGCGCGTCGAAGCGTGGATGCTCGCCGACCGCCAAGGCCCTGAAGTCGGCCTTCGGCTGCCTCTGCTCGGCCTGTGGTTTCTGCCTGGCCGCTGACGACACCGACAGGATGGGCAGATTCCGCGGCACCTCCTTCGGCGTCTTCTTCGGCGGCTTCTTCGCCACCGCTGCCGCGGACACCGCCGGCAAGGCCCCCGCCTGCACCAGCGACACCACCAGTGCCATGGCCAGCGCGAGTCCAATCGTTCGCCACCATGACCGCGCGGATAACCGCGCCTTGCCCTTGCTGGCACCCCCGTACAAGGCCCCTCCAAACACCGTCGACGTCCACAGGAACCGGCGGCCCGGCCGGCCCCGTGTCCTCCTGCTTCCGCGCGCCCGGCCGACTGGCTCGGGCAGCGACTGAGATCTTGCGGGGCCGAAGGGCGCTAAGGAACAGATGCGCCACAGGTTGGCCGGAAACCCCGAGCCATCGCACCTCCGGTGGAACGCTCCCCGCGGACCCGCCGCCATTCACGCCGATGATCTGCCAGGGACATGCTCAACGATGTCCCCTCGGGCGTCTCCATGCGGAGTCACAGGTAACCGCCCGGACCCTCGCCTCACTTGGCCGGAAGTGGGGGAGCTCCCGACGGGCGGGGCGATGCCGGTAGGTCGGGCGTTCCCCCTTGACTGCCGACTACGCGGCCAGGCTCGAGGGACTCAGGAAGTAGCCATCGGGACGGTGCACGGCGGGGAGCAGCCGGACGTCCGGGCGCGACGGGCCGTGGGAGGCCGGCCGCATCCGGGTGACGGCGGTCTCCGTGGGCTTGCGGACCGCCGGCCGAAGAGGACCGGGGTCGCCGGGTTGCGCGGCCTGGCCGTGGACGGCAATACAGCTCGAAAGCGATCCGCACCCGGCTCCGCCGCCGCGGCATCCCGCACATGATTCCCGAGCGGGCCGACCAGGTCCGCAACCGGGCCCGGCGGGCCAGCCGCGGAGGCCGCCCGCCGGCCTTCGACCGCGAGCTCTACAAGCAACGCACCATCGTGGAACGCTGCTTCAACCGTCTCAAGCAGTGGCGCGGCATCGCCACCCGCTACGAGAAGACCGCCGACTCCTATGAGGCAGCCATCACCCTCGCATCACTCCTGATGTGAGCGTGACACTTGACGACAGAACCCAGCACCACCGACCTTGGGAAACCGTCGGGCACCGAGATGCGGCACGGCACCCCACGACCGAGTGGAGGGCCGGCCGTCCGCGCTCGGCGGCCCCTGAGAACAGGTGCTCCTGACCTTCCGTTGTGCCGTACCCCGTCTAGACCAGGGTTGTGGGTGGGCAGGCTTCCTTCATGGCAGACGATGTCGTAGGAAGTCAGGTGGCCGACCTTCAGGCTGAGTGCGCTGAAGAGTCACGGAAGAGCCGTGCACGTCGGCAGTTCTGGCGTCTCGCCCATGCCACGCTCGGGCTGCCGGCCGCTGTGCTGGCTGGTGTCTCGGGGGCAGCCGGGCTGGCTTCAGCAGATGCCCGTGTCCCGGCGGCTGTGCTGGCGCTTGTGAGTGCAGGACTGAGCGCTGCGATCGCATTTCTGAAACCGGAGGTGCATCAGCAGGCGGCACACGCACGTCGAAGGGCCTACCTTGCCCTGGAGGTCGAAGCACGTTTCGTGCTGACGCAGGCAGCGTCCAGTGGTGAACCCGTTCCGCTGCCCGTCTACAGGGACCTGTTGGAACGCAGAAGGATGATCGTCGCGGGCCAGCTCGACGACGTCGTGCAGCGCGTCGCCGTAGGAGGTCCCGAGACCGGAAGCGGTGGATGAGGAGTGTGCTGGTTCGCCACCCATCCGATGTGCCTGAGCGACAGCTCAAGCGCTCGCTCGCCACCTGAAGCCGCGCCTGGTGGCACCTACCGCGTGGCCGTGCGGGCGTTGGGCGGGTTCGGGCGGAGTGCGCCGGATGGAAGCGCGGGCGCGCGCCTCAGAGACCGCCCATTCCAGGCCCAGGATTGGCAAAAGCGTTCGCTTTTCGATCGAGTGCGCGACGCGTGGGAGGCCGTGTGCTGAGCCTGCTGGATGTGATTCCCGACGACTTCACCCGGCTCTCAAAGGTGACCTCACGTGAGGAGGGGATGCAGGTCAGGCGGCTCCTTGACCGAGCTCCTTCGGTCCGGGAACGGCTACTGCGTGAGGGCGAGGGCCCGGGCCAGCTGTGACAGGCGTTGCCGGCGCTTGCCCCGCACGGGCGGCACCGCTTCCAAGAGCGGGATGAGCTGGGCGACGTCGTTGCGGTTCCCGCCGGTCAGCGTGGCAGCGAGTGGGACAGGGCCCGGCGGGCGTTGCCCAAGGACATGAGGTCCGGGATTCCGGGTGGATGGCGGAGTACAGGGCGTCCGGCTGCCAGGGCTCTCCGGCGTCGGGATACAGGCCCGGCAGGCCTGCGGCTTGGGCGGCGAGGAGGCTGATCTGGTGGGCGCGGCGGTGGTCCGGGTGCCCGGTGAGCTGGCCGAGGGCGTCGTGGCCGATGACGAGGTCGGGCCGGACTTCGCGGATGTGTGCGACCAGGCGGCCGACGGCCTCGTCGAGGGGCGCGTCGACGAGGCGTGCCGCGGTCGCGGCACGTCACGCCCCGGCCAGCGGAACACCAGACGGCACAGGCCCTTGCCCAGGACATCACCGGCGGGCAGGAGGCCATCGGGCGTGCCGGCCGGGTAGACCGTGAGTACAGGATCGGCCGGCGTGCTGCTCGGTGTCATCGGCGCGCACGTGGCGATCCCACGCCCGGACCGTGGCCGCCAGCTGATCGGCGAGGTGGGAGCCCTGCTTGCCAAGGCCGTGGACGGTCCACTCCCATTCCTTGTCCTGCGGGCGGCCGCCGTTCTTGGTTTGCAGGTGGGTCAGGTAGGCGAGGGATGCGTCGCCGATGATCGCGGGTGCGTCGCGGCCGATCGCGAGAGAAGAACGTCTCATCTTCGACTCGTGGATCCTGGGCTTCGCCCACGACGGCACCCGGCGGAGACCCTCACCGACCCGGACCTAGCCGGTGCCCGCTCCGAGAAGCTCCTGGAGCAGTGATCCTGCCCCCTGCTGGTGATCGACGGCATCCTGGCTGGGCGGGGCCGTGCGCGAGGAACGGCACTGGCCGTGCTTTTCGCGGTGCGTGGTGCCAGAGGGACAATCGAATGGTGAAACGGTTGGGAGGCTTGGGCCGACTGGTGCCGCCCCGGACGGCGTCGGTCGGTGGGCCGCGAGCGCGTGATCGCCTCGGGGATGCCCTCTTCAGCCGTGTCGCGGGACCGTCCGGTGCGGAGAACCGGGCCAGGATCCACGAGACGCCCGGCCCGAGATGGTTCGCCGCCGAGGACCCGATCCGGCGCGTCCACGGTGACGCGTCGATGTTCGTCGGCGGGCTGAGCGCGCTCCTCCTGCAGTCGCTGCACCCGCGGGCGATGGCCGCCGTGGAGGCCCATTCCGGATACCGGGGAGACCCCTGGGGGCGTCTGCAGCGGACCAGTACCTTTCTGGCGTTCACCACCTACGGGACGGCCGAGGACGCGCAGCTCGCGGTGGACGGCGTACGGGCGGTACACGCGCGCATCAGCGGCCGTACCCCCGACGGTGAGCCGTACCGCGCCGACGATCCGCACCTGCTCGAGTGGGTGCACGTCGCTGAGGTCGACAGCTTCCTGCGAGCCCACCAGCGATTCGGTGCCCGGCCTCTGGAGGCCGGCGAGTGCGACGGGTACGTCGCCTCTGCGGCCCGCGTCGGGCACGCTCTGGGCGTGGTCCGTCCGCCGCGCACAGCGGACGAACTGGCGGAGCGGATCGACGCCTTTCGGCCGGAGCTGCGAGGTACCGACGCGGCCCGTGCCGCGGCCCGCTTCATCTTGCTCAGCCCACCGCTGCCGTGGCCGGCGCGGCTGCCGTACGCGATGTTGGCGGCGGCCGCGGTAGCCCAGCTCCCTGACTGGGCCCGCGCCCCTTTGGATCTTCCGTTGCTACCGCGGACGGAGCGCTGGTGCGCGACTCCCGCCGGCGTCGCGGTGACCGCCGCCATCCGCTGGGCCATGCACCGACCTCCCCCGTCCGGCGTGGAGTGATGGGGCCGTGTTCAGCGTTGGGCCGGCATCGCGGCCGTGGCGCGGTCAGGACGCGCTGCAGGACGGGGACAGGGATCGCCGGGTTGGTGACCGCCGTGGGTGCGGTGTCGCGGTCGTGCAGCAGATCGGCCAGGACGCGGGCTGGCAGCCGCACGTTGCGTATCGCGGCCGCTCGGACGTGGTCCACCGGGTCGTTCAGCAGCCGCACGGCTTCGGCCGGCGTCAGTCGGGGGTCCTCGGCGCGCGGCGACGTACCTCGGCATCTGGGTCACGCGAGAGACGAGCGACGTCGGCCGGCGTACTTGCTGGATCGTCCCGGGCCAGGCGCCGCATCCGGCCAGCGGGGTCGCCCGCGTAGCGCAGCAGGCCTGTGCGGGGGAACTTGGGGTGGCTGCGGGGGCGGTCGGGGTGGCTGAAGCTGCCGTCCCACCAGCTCCAGACTTCCAGCAGCATCTCGGGCGGTGCGTCATCGCACGATTCGGCGAGAAACAGGCGGACTGTGCGGTCCTCGTCCCGTGCCAGACGTTTCACGACGTCCGGTGGAAGATGCCGCGCACGGGCCACGCTTCGGCGGATGAGCGGATGGCACGACCCGGCGAGGCGGCGCATCGCATCGGTGTCCTCGTGCAGGCACTCGACCTCGCCATGGACGACCCTGCTGTACGGCTGTGCTCGCCTTGCAGAGCCGCTACCGGACATCTCCCACTCTTGCGCGGCTTCGCTACTGCGTCGACTGACCGGGCGACGAGCGACGTCGAGATGCCCTTGTTGCTGGCCTGTGCCTCGCGCAGGCCCTTCACACAGGTGCCGGCGCCGACTGGCGGGGAGCGGCGTTCGCACCCTGCGCCATGCGAGCCCGATCGGGAGGCCTCGAGCCCTTCTGCTGCACAGGGACACGGAACTCCGCCGCCGAATGGTCGATCCGCCAACGACCGCGCCCACCCCTTGGATGTACTGCCGGACGACCAACGCGACGCCTGGGCAGACCCTGTGACCTGCGTGAAGGCCCGGTGAATAAGATGATCATGGGCGGATGGGGGCGCTTAGCCTGCCCGAATGAACCCCATGCTCGGGCGAAGAAATCGCCTCGTCCAGTTCGCACTCGGCGCGGCCGTAGCCGCCTCGGTCCTGCTTCCCACCCAGCCCGCCCAGGCTGCGTCGGGTCTGGACCCGTTCACCGCGAACTTCAAGCTCACCCGCGTCGACGGGGACAAGACGGGCCTCATCGACTCCGCCGAGGCCGCCGGCGTCGCCAAGGCGTCCGTCACCGACGTCCTGGGCACCCGCACCGGACGTCCGGGGCTGTGCCACGCCACCGGACTGAACGGCGCCCTCAAGCCCGACGGCTTCTGTTGGGACGACGAGGACGACCGGTCCAACTACGCCGACAGTGGCGGCGGCTGGATGCCGCAGGGCTTCGCGGGTTCGCATGCCGCCACCGACGACGGGCTGTACGCGGGGCGCTCCCTCACCGCCACCGCCTGGTACCACGGCACGTGGGTCGCCGGCCGGAACCCGGAGACCGTCGAGGACTATGCGCGGGTCACGATCACGGAGTCGACCGGCGGCCAGGTCAAGTACGGGCACATCGCGCTCGTCGAGCCGGTCAACGGCAACTTCAAACCCCTCGCGTACACCTCGCACTCGGACGGCGTCGCCTGGTACGGCAACCGGCTGTTCGTCGCCAACGGCGCGGAACTCCAGGTCTTCGACCTGACGCGCATGTGGCGCATGAACGACACCACGAGCGCCCTCACCGGCCTGAATGCGGGCAAGTCCTCCGCCCGGTTCCACCTCTGGGCGATGCCGCTCGTCGCCCGCTACAGCACCATCAGCACGGCCGCGGTCGACAACGTCTCCACCGCCTGGCTCAACAACAGCCCCCGCGCCTGCGGTCCGAGCGTCAACAACGAGCTGTGCCTGAGCAGCCTCAGCGTCGACCGCTCCGGCGCGACGCCGGCCCTTGTCTCGGTGGAGAACCGCGGCGGCGCGGGCGCCCGCATCGTCCGCTGGCCCCTGTCGGCCCTCGGCACCGGCCTGCCCACCACGGTGGCTTCCGAGCCCACGGGCTACTCCTCGCCCGTCTGGGGCATCCAGGGCACGGCCACGGACGGCACCAACTACTACATGAGCGGCACCTGCCCGACGTACTGGCCGGGCGGCACCGATCTCTACTCCTGCATCCACGTGGCCAAGCCCGGCGAAGCGCCCCACGTCCTCACCCAGGCCCCACAGTTGACCCAGGGCCTCTCCTGGGACCCCCTCGCCAAGCGGCTCTGGGGCGCCAACGAGGCGCTCGTGGACTCCAGCGGACCGCGCAGGGTCGTGTTCAACATCGAGCCCGACGCCGGCAAGCCCGTCGACGGCTGGAGCTGGCTCACCAACTTCCACCAGGCCGGCTCCGTCTGCGCGACACCCCAGGGCAACGGCACCGCCAACGGCACGCCGATCACGGTGTGGACCTGCACGGGATCGGACGCCCAACGCTGGAAGTACGAGAACGGCCTGATCGTCCACAAGACGAGCGGCAAGTGCATCACCCCCGAGGCGAACGGCGCGAACACCGACGGCGCGCTCCTGACCCTGTGGACGTGCAACCCCTCGAGCGACGTCCAGCGGTTCGCCCCATCGGCCGACGGCAGCGCAGTGAACGCCTACGGCAAGGCCATCACGCCGAAGGGCAACTCCTTCGGCAACGGCGTCTGGCTGACCCTGTGGACCCAGGGCAGCCCCACCCCTGACGTCCAGGACTGGGTGGTCAAGGGTTTCTAGCCCCGCACCGGGGGCTTCCACACCCACCCACCCACCCACCCGCACCCGCTGCCCAGACACCGACGAGGGGCCGGCCCCGCTCCGGGGCCGGCCCTGGCGTGCTCACGGGATAGGACGCGCAGGCTGAGAGGAGGCGGGACGAGGCCCGTACGGGTTCCTCCGCCGGTCGCCCCGAAGCGTCTGAAAACGCCCGTTGCGCCACCTAGTATCGGCGACACCACCGGCCCCTTCCGGATCTCCCTCGTCGGCTACTGGCTGGTCGGTCTGCCCGCGGGCTACCCGCTCGGCGTCACCGCCGACTGGGGCGTCCAGGGCGTCTGGACCGGCCAGACCATCGGCCTCGCGGCCACCGCCGCCCTCCTCCTGATCGCCCTCCTGCGCCGCGTCGGCCAGCTCCTCCGGGAGAAGACCGGCACTGGCAGGGCGATTTCCCGGTGCCGAACACCGCCGCCGACGGCTACGCGGGCACCGCCCCGGTGAGGTCCTTCTGACCCAACGCTTCGGGCTCTACAACACCGTCGGCAACGTCTGGGAGTGGTGCGCGGACTGGTTCACACCGGGTGAGGAGATCTCACGGGTGATGCGAGGCGGTTCGTACCTGTGGCACGACCCCTACTGCAACCGTTACCGGGTGCCGCGCGCAGCTCCAACACGCCCGACAGTTCGACCGGCAACATCGGGTTCCGGGTGGCCGCCCACCCCGCGTGATCCCGTCCGGCACATGCTGGGAGAGGCCGTCCCGGGAGCGACGCTCCGGAACGGCCTCTCCGGCCTGTGGGCCGGAAGGTTCACTCCACCGTGACGTGGGCCAGGGCCCAGGAGGTGTGGTCGACGGACGTGCGCTTGTCGGCGTCCTCGACCACGAGGCGCAGGACGCGCACCCCGCTGACGTCCAGGTCGACACGGACCGGGCCAGTGGCCGCGGTCAGCGTGGGGGTGGACAGCAGCAGGCGGTCGTCGCCGTGGACCTTGGCGCGGATGGCACCGTTGCTGCTCCGCTTGGCGGAGGAGTCGTCGATGCCGA
Organism: Streptomyces sp. NBC_01268; assembly: GCF_036240795.1. NCBI lineage: Bacteria > Bacillati > Actinomycetota > Actinomycetes > Kitasatosporales > Streptomycetaceae > Streptomyces > Streptomyces sp. NBC_01268. The sequence continues at coordinate 8,407,168 of NZ_CP108454.1, forward strand.
CCAGAGAGGTGAACCGGACGGCAGCAGCGCCGAGGTGGTAGGCGATGTCGCTGGGCACGTGGACACCCAGGCCCTTGGGGTACGCCGTACCGCCGAAGGAGAGATCCGATCAGCCGATGGTGAAGCGCTGGTTCTGGGCGCCTCGGTCACAGCTCGCAGTGCGGTAGCAGCCGTTGTCCTGCTGGCAGAGGCAGCGGCCCGTGCCGACGCTTTGGAGCATGACGGCGCTGCGGGCGGCGGGATGGACGGTGCACCACTTCTTCCCAGCGGTCTTCAGAGGTACCTCCCCAGGAGCCACGAACACCACCGCCTACGCCTAAGGAATGGTGAGCAACCCTCATCGAGACGCTCATGCCGGTCGATCCGGTCCGGGGACGGCGCCGGCCGATCATCCACGCAGGCCTGACTCCATCGCGTGGCAATACCGCACCAACTCGCCCTTGCGGGACGTCCCCGAGGCTCGGACCGTCCCGGCTCCTCCAGGTAGCCGCGTACCACGGGAGTTCGGGGTGATCGGGGCGGCCGACGCGGTTCGTCTTTTCGCGGCAGCCCGATCGCACCCGGCCGAGGCGGTGGGCCCCACTCATGGCGGCGCGAGTCCTTCCAGTGGTGACGGGCGCGCAGCGCCTGGGCGTGGGGTCGCTGCTCCGGTGCGGTGACGGGGCTGTGTGCGTTGGGCGTGTCGGGGGGACCAGGCGGCCTCCCTCCATTTCGCTGTGACGGCCGCAGCGTCGGCCCTGGACCGAACCACGACCGCCCCAGCGAAATGGACATGGTGTGACCAGAAGACACGGGCGTCACGACCGCCTGAGGTACAGCGCTGCTGGAGTGGCGGTAGCCCTCATCTGGGGATGCGCCACCGCTGGGAACGCCCAGCCCTCCGATGCCGCACCCGGCGGCTTCGAGCGGGCGGCCGAGCAGGCGGCGGCAGAGTTCGGTGTGCCGAAGGAAGTACTCCTCGGCGTCAGCTACGAGTCCTCGTGGTGGGAGGCCAACGACGGCCGCCCCAGCACCAAGGGCGGCTATGGGCCCATGCACCTGACGGACACGACGTCCGGGGGAACGTACGACCATCGCCCAGGCGAGGGGCCCGTAGACGCCACGGGCACCGACGACCCGTCCGAGCACACGTTGCAGGCTGCCGCCGCGATGATCGGCGTCTCGTCCTCGACTCTCAAGCGGGACGAGCTGCAGAACCTTCGAGGCGGCGCCGCTCTGCTCGCCTCGTACCAACGTCAGGTCACCAGCGAGATGTCACCCGACCCCGGCAGCTGGTACGGGGCCGTGGCGCGCTACAGCCAGGCCGCCGACACCGCGGATGCGGAACGGTTCGCCGATGGCGTGTTCGCAGTGATCCGCTCCGGCAAGCAGAAGGTGCGCAAGGACGGCCAGAGGATTTCCTTGACGAAGTCGCCGTCCGCCCGTCCGGCGAGGTCGCAGCTCGCGTCCCTGGGGCTGCGGACGTCGGCCGCGGCAGCGGTGCCGGAGTGCCCCGCCGAGCTGAAATGCCGGTTCGTGCCCGCTGCCGCCTCGAACTACCAGGTCTCCACACGGGACTCGAACGGCATGGACGTCGACTTCATCGTCATCCATGACCTCGAAGGGTCCTACGACGGGGGGATCAGCTGGTTCCAGGACCCCGTCAGCGGGGTTTCCGCGCATTACGTGATGAAGGCCGACGGCAGTGCGGCAACGCAGATGGTCGCCACCAAGGACATCGCTTTCCATGCCGGGAACTACTGGATGAACCTGCACGGCATCGGCATCGAGATGGAGGGGTACGCCGCCCAGGGGCCCACCTGGTTCACTCCGGCCCAGTACAAGGCGACTGCCGCGCTGGTGGCCTACCTGGCACGACGCTTCGACGTGCCGCTGGACCGCCGGCACATCATCGGCCACGACAACGTCCTTCCGCCCAGGCCTGCCCGCGCGCCGGACGCGCACTGGGACCCCGGCCCGTACTGGGACTGGGAGAGATTCATGGCTCTCCTCGACGCCGATCAGCGTCACGAGCGCGAGGCCGGGGGAGGGGAGCAGGGCAGGAACGTCGGCGTCGGACAGGCGGTCATGATCGCCCCGACGTTCGGCAAGAACGCGCAGACGGTGACCGTGTGTTCCCCGACGTGCCGGTCCTGGACACAGCCTTCGAACCTTCTCTACGTGCATACGGAGCCCCGCGCCGACGCTCCGCTCGTCTCCGACCTCGCCCTCCGCCCGGACGGGTCGGCGGGAAGCGACCGCATCGACGACTGGGGGTCCACCGTGGTGTGGGGGCAGGAGTTCGTCGTCGCCGACATGCGAGGGGACTGGACGGCCATCTGGTTCGGTGGGCAGAAGGGATGGATCCACAACCCCGCGGGGGTGAACACCCGCCCCGCCCCGAACGCGCGGATCGTCCGTCCCGCGAGCGGGGCGAAGGTCTCGGTCTACACGACGGCCTACCCTCGAACGGACGAGTACCCCCGGGGGCTGCCGGCGTCGGCACAGACGCGGTTCGACATGTACGGGTTTCCCCCGGGGCAGAGCTACGTGGCCACTCGCACACCGCTCGGCGCCGACGACTTCTTCCCCGCCACACCCACGCGCCCGGAGGTCGTGGTCACCGGCGGCCAGAGGTACGACGTGATCCAGTACAACCGGCGCCTGGCTACGGTGAACACCGCGGAGACAGGATGACGGCCCTGGGCCGGCTGTCTTGATCACGAGCGCTGTGACGGCGCCGGGTCTTGACCATGGCGAAGACCTCCGGCGCGGTGGGGGTGTCGAGACTCCGCACCACGCACGGAGGGAGGCAGGTGGCGAGGCCGAGAAAGGCTTCGTGGATGTCGTCGCGTCGTTCCCAGCGGATGCGTAGGCGCCGAAAGCCGTGCAGCCAGGCGATCGTCCGCTCGACGACCCACCGGTGCACTCCGAGGCCGGAGCCGTGCGGGACGCCACCGCGGGCGATGACCGGTTTGATGCCCTGGGCCCAGACCAGTCGGCGGTACGTGTCGTGGGCGTAGCCACGGTCGCCCAGCAGCAGGTCAGGGCGTCGCCGTGGCCGGCCGACCAGGCCGGCCACGGACGGGACCCTTCGCGTCCCCGTCCAGAGACACACCAGTCTGCAGCCCCGGGTACTCGGACTCGAAGAGGTCCAGCCACGCGCCGTCCAGCAGAACGCCGTTCGTCCGCATCGAGACGCGGACCACCGTCGGCTGGGCAGCAAGGTCGCGCAGGATCTCGGCGATGTACTCGCGGCCCGCGGTCAGCGGCTCGCCGCCGTGCAGCTCGATCGCGAGCCGGCGGCCCGGGAAGATCGCGACGAGCCGGCGCACGGCCCGGCGTCGATCCGCGCTCCTCCCGGAGCCTCCTTGCGCTTCTCGTAGCAGTACAGGCAGTCGATGTCGCAGGTCTCCCCACGCACCTTCAAGATCACCGCGACGGCAGCCTCGCCGTCGTCGGTCTCGAGGCCGCGGTACAGCTCGTCGATCGGGCTGTACCGGCTGGGCGGGCTGCGCATCGGCTGCCTCCCTGCACGGGTCGCCGCCGAGCACGGCTACCCGCGGCCGAACGCCTCCGCGCAGTCCTTCCCGTTCGCGCCGACCGACGTGCGCTACGTCAGGGTCACCGGGACGAAGCTGCGCCAGGACCCGCGCGGCAACTTCCACCTCCAACTGGCCGAGATCGAGGCCGCCGGCGAGGAACTGGCCGCCAACCGGCCGGTGAGCACGTCGAGTTCGATCGAGGGCTCGGGCTGGAAGCGCACCGCCGCACCGTCGCCGACGAGCACGGCTACGCGAGGCCCGGCGCCGCCGCCCGGACCTTCTCGTTCGCGCATACCAAGGCCCGCTACGTGAAGATCACCGGCACCAGGCTGGGTGCCGACCAGTTCGGCGACCACTACCTGCAGCTCGGCGAGATCGGCGTCAGCTGACGACACCGGATCCCGCCATGGTCCGGGCCCGGCTCTCCGCCGGGCCCGGGCCGTGCCCTCCGGGCCGCGTGCGGCTTGATCCCCCCGAAGGCGCCGTGTGTCACTCCTCGTACCGAATGCCGTGGGGAGCGGCGATGAGGTTGAGTGCGGCAGGGGTGAAGGAGCCGTCGGGGCCGGTGGCGGGGCCTGCTTCGGTGAGGTCTTCCAGGTAGCACTCCCAGCCACCGGGTGAGGAGACCTGCAGGACGCGGGGCGGTATGTCGGTGACACGGCTGAGCGCGTGCGGAACTCCCTTGGGCAGAAGGACGAATGACCCGGCGGGGACGGTGAGGTCTTCGCCGTCGAAGTGCACGCCGAGCTCGCCCTCCAGGACGTAGATCATCTCGTCCGCCCGGTGATGGGTGTGCCGTGGAATGTCGCGGACCAGGGTGACCTCCAGCAGCGACAGGCGGCCTTCGGTGTCCTCGGTGCGCGCCTTGACCTGGAAGGGCGGGGGCAGGGCCACGCGGCCGGGCCTGCGCTCGCCGGGCAGCAGCTTGATGAATCGCTCGTGCGACATGACGGTTCCCGTCTCTCGGTGTCAGGGAGATGTGTGTGCCGGGTGGTGGTTCATCGGTCGGGGTCGGCGGCCTGCAGGACGTCGGCCAGTCGCGTCAGGGCGGCCACGACCTGCTCACGGTCTTCGCCAAGGCCGGCCAGCAGCTCGGCCTCGCGCTCCAGTAGCCGGGGGAAGAGCGTGTCGATGGCCTGCTCGCCCGCCTCGGTGATGACGACCTCCACCGACCTGCGGTCCGCCGCGCTGGGAGTGCGCCGGATGTAGCCGCGCTCCTCCAGGCGGGCCAGGCTCTTGCTCACCGCCACCCGGGAGATCCCCAGATGCGCGGCCAATCGGCGGGCGATGACCGGCCCGGACGCGTGCCGCAAGGGGATGAGCAGATCCAGCTCCGGCGCCGTCACCGGCGCCGCCTCGTGCAGCGGACGCAACGCCCGCTCATGCAGCAGGTGCACCCGCCGGATCAGCGCGATCACCTCCATCGGGGAGGTGTCCATGCCCGGATGCTGCGACATCCACCGCGCCCGCATGTCCTCTACGGAAGGAAGCACACCCAACCAATCGTTAACCAGTGAACAATTGGTTTCACTATAGTCGCCGGGGACGGCGATCGCGGACCGGGGTGCGGCCTCCTCGCCGGGCCCTTGAAACTCGCTTCGCCGCCAGCTTCGCAGGAGCGATGATCTCCTCGAAGGCTCCTCGAAGGCTCGATGAAGGGCAGGTGATCATGGACGGCCGGCGATCAAGACTGATACTCCTGTGCGGCCTTCCCGGTGCTGGGAAGACCACGGTGGCCAGGAAGGTGGAGCGGGAACTCTCCGCTGTGCGCCTGTGTCCGGACGAGTGGCTTGTGGAGCTGGGCTTCGATCTCTTCGACGGTGAGGCTCGGGACCGCGTCGAGCGTCTCCTGTGGCAGCGCGCGGTGGGTCTGCTGGCCTCTGGAGCCGTTGTGATCCTGGAGAACGGGTTCTGGCAGCGTTCGGAACGCGACGAGATGCGGCTCCGGGCACGCGCACTCGGGGCCGAGGTCGAACTGCGTTACCTCGACGTGCCGATGGCGGAACTGGAGCGGCGCATCGCCCTCCGGAACCAGGAGCCGGGCTCGGTCGTGCTGACGGCCGAGCTGCTCAGGGAGTGCCAGAGCCGGTTCGAGGCCCCTACGCAGGCCGAGCTGGACCTGTTCGATCCGCCCCTGTTGTAGACGACGTGTGGAGAACGCCCGTCACGGCCCCTCTTGGAGGGCCGCTACGAGGATGGTGGCCTCGTAGCGGACCGCCGGTGCCGTACCTGGTGGCCACGGCTCGGTGGACACCGGGCCGATAAATTGCCGTGCGCGGTGCGGAGTCCGCCGTTACGGTCGTTCGTATGTGTTCCGTCATCCACAACTGGCAGGCCCTGCGCACCCGGTCGACGCACTGACCGTGGTGTCGGCCGTCGCCGACACCGGGTCCCACGTCCACCGTTCACCTCTGGATGACGAGGATCTTCACCATGCGCGCAGACTCGCGCACCACTTTCGTATGCGTTCACGGCGGCTCTAGTAACGCTCAGGCCTGGGGTCCGTTGCAGAACGAGCTGGCCTTGCTCGGGTACCGGTCGCACGCCGTCGACCTGCCCGGTCACGGCGCCTTCGCGGACACCCCTGCCGCCTACTACCGGCAACCCCAGGACGTCACGGCACTCGCCGCCGCACCCTCCGCGCTGCGCGGTGTCACGTTGAAGGACAACGTGCGCCACGTGGTGGACACCCTGCGGAAGCTCGCCGCGCCCGGGCCGATCGTCCTGGTCGGCAACAGCCTCGGCGGTCTGACGATCAGCGCCGTCGCCAACGCCGCACCGGAGCTGCTCGACCGGGTGGTCTACCTCTCCGCGCTCTGCCTCAGCGATCCGGCCATGCTCACCGAGGCGTGGGACGTGGCCGACGACAACCTGCTGGACGCCGCAGTGGCCCGGATCGCGGTGCCGGATGTACGCGATCCGGGCGTGGTCCGGCTGAACTGGCGGGCCGCCCATGCCGATCCGGACGTGTTCGCGGCGCTGAAGGCGGCCGTCATGGCCGACTCGACCGACCACCAGTTCCGGCTGCTGCTCGACTCCCTGGACCCGGACGAGACGTACGCGGCGATGGAGCCGGGGGCGTTGGTCCAGGCCGACGCGTGGGGGCGGGTGCCGCACACGTACGTCCGGCTCTCCGCCGACCGGAGCCTCCCCCTGGCGGTACAGGACCACATGATCCGCACGGCGGACGCACTGACCCCGCACCACCCCTTCGACGTACACACCCTCGCGACCTCCCACGTCGGCTACTTCAGCCGGCCACGGATCTTCGCGGAGCTGCTGACGAGCCTCTCCTGAAGCGTCCCCCCGCACCCCGGTCGCCCGGGGTGCGGGGGGACGTCCTCTCCAGGGGAGGGGCCCGCCCGGTCGAGGTGGACCTGATCCTTACTCGGCCAGCCCGCGGCTCGCCGCACTGGCGAGGCGGTAGTCGGCGTCCCGCTCGGCGAAGCGGTCAGGCGGCGCGGCAGAGTTCGGCCGGGTCGGTCCGGGACGAGGCGTGGGTCACGGTCGGGTGTACGGGACGGTCGGTGCGGACGGTGGCCGCGGCGTGCGAGCGCTTCCGCGCGAAGACGACGAGGCGCAGCACCGCGAACCGTGCGACACCGGCGAGTGCGGAGGCGGACAGGTAGACGGCCTGCCCGAGCACCGCACCGGGTTCCGCCACCAGCTGGTGGAGGACGAGTATCGCCACGCAGGTCACCACGTACGCTCCCCCCGCGGCTCCGGCGGACTGCACATGCTGACGCCAGGTCGCGCGCCCGCCCGCGCCGAAGGTGAAGCGGGCGTGCATCTCGGTGGCGAGGAGCGTGGAGACCACGGTGATCAGGGCGTTGGCCAGGATCCAGGGAATCCAGAAGGCGAGGAGCGGCACGGCAAAGCTGGAGGCGAGCCCCACCCCGCCGCCGCAGAGCACGAAGCGGGCGAAGGTGCTGAAGGCGCCGGGTCCTGCTTGCCGCCGGCCGCGTGCTGTCTCCATGATCCGCCCCCTTTGGTGACTCATCCCGTGAAACCCGTGAGACCCGTGAATCCCGTGAAAACGCGCACCCCTCGGCCCGTCGAGGCCGCAGAGTGCGCCATGCGTGGTGCCATTATGGCGCATGCGTGGCGCCATCGCGAGCCATTAATGGCGCCGCCTGTGGCGTCATGGGTTCCGTGGGCCGGGGCGTGGCCAGAAAGTTGCAGGTCAGGTGCTGTTGGGTCGCCGGCCTGGCGAGGCGGGACGCGCCGCTGACAGACTGGCCGGCGATCTGCCGAAGGAGCACCCCGTGTCGATGATCCACCGCCTGCGCAGCGCGGTCCGCCGGACGTACCGGCGCGCCGTGGACCTCAGCCACCCGGCGCGCTCGCCACTCGGCAGCGCCGTCGTCAACTGTGTGGTCTACGCGGACGGGGTGCGGCAGGAGGGCGTCCGGTCGGTCGAGGAGGCCGTGCGGCGCGTGCGCCGCAGGGGCGGCGGCGGCTTCGTGTGGATCGGTCTGCACGAGCCGGAGGAGAAGGAGTTCGCGGGGCTTGCCGAGTTGTTCGGGCTGCATCCGCTGGCGGTCGAGGACGCGGTCCACGCCCATCAACGGCCGAAGCTGGAGCAGTACGGCGACGTGCTGTTCGCCGTCTTCAAGACCGTTCGCTACGTGGAGCACGACGAGCTCACCGCCACGAGCGAGGTGGTGGACACCGGCGAGCTGATGGCCTTCACCGGACCCGACTTCGTCATCACCATCCGCCACGGGGGCCACGGCTCCCTCGGCCCGCTCCGCGAGGCCCTGGAGACGGAGCCGGAACAGCTCGCCAAGGGGCCCTCCGCCGTCCTGCACGCGATAGCGGACCATGTCGTCGACGACTACCTCGCCGTCGCCGACGCGGTGCAGGACGACCTGGACGCGATCGAGACCGCGGTCTTCTCCGAGCAGGGCGACCGTGGCGACGCCGGCCGGATCTACCAGCTCAAGCGCGAGCTCCTCGAACTCAAGCGGGCCGTGGCTCCGCTGGGCCGGCCCCTCCAGCGGCTCGCCACGGAGCCGGTCACGATCGTCGCGCCCGAGATCCGCGCGTACTTCCGTGACGTGGCCGACCACCTGGCCCGGGTCGCCGAGCAGGTCGCCTCGTACGACACCCTGCTCGACTCGATCCTCCAGGCCCATCTCGCGCAGGTGACCGTCGCCCAGAACGAGGACATGCGCAAGATCACCGCCTGGGCCGCGATCATCGCGGTCCCGACGATGGTCTGCGGCGTCTACGGCATGAACTTCGACCACATGCCCGAGCTGCGCTGGACCTACGGCTATCCCCTGGTCCTCGGCGTCATGGCCGTCGCCTGCTTCGTCATCCACCGGGGCTTCCGCCGCAACGGCTGGCTCTGACCCCCAGCGCCAGGCGTGTCAGGGACGCGAGACGGCCGTCCTGGGCGCCCGCTCGTCGGTCGGCGCCTCGGGTGTCCAGGTGCAGGGCGGGCAGGGTGACGTCCCTTCGGGGTACCCGGCGCGAGGCTGGCGCGTGGCGCCGGAGCGTGTCGCGCGGGTTCGGGATATGAGTGGTCGCCGGCGGCGGTCGGCGGTGATCGCCACTGTTCGGAAAGGCGGGAGTCCGGTGACCGTCAAACCCATTCCCGAAGGATATCCGCGCGTCACGCCGTACCTCTGCGTCGACGGAGCCGCGGCGGCGATCGACTTCTACGTCTCCGTGTTCGGCGCGAGCGAGCGGATGAGGATGCCGGCGTCCGACGGCAGGATCGGCCACGCCGAGCTGGCGTTCGGCAACTCGGTCGTCATGCTCGCGGACGAGTACCCGGAGATCAACTTCCGCTCGCCGAAGACGGTGGGCGGGACGCCCATCACACTGCACGTGTACGTCGAGGACGTCGACGCGGTCTTCGCCAAGGCCCTCGCCCGTGGCGCGAAGGAGCTGTCGCCGGTCAAGAACGAGTTCTACGGCGACCGCACCGGGCAGTTGGAGGACCCCTTCGGCCACCGCTGGAATCTCGCCACGCACGTGGCGGACGTCCCTCCGGAGGAGAGGGAGAAGCGGGCCAAGGAGGCCCTGCAGTCCATGGAGTCGGCCCCGGACGGCGACTGAAGCGCCCTACTCGATGGGGGCTGCCGGGAGGCGCGGGACGCCGTCGCTCGCATCCTGCGTCTTCGGCGCCGAGTGGCGGCGCCGCCTTCGCAGCCAGACGTACAGCGCCAGGCAGGGCAGCAGCAGTCCGCAGACGCTGAGGGTGAGGAACGCGGTGAAGCTGGTGATGTGGGTGACCAGCCAGTCGAAGTTCTGCCCGAAGAAGCCGACGACGAAGGACAGCGGGAGGAACACGGTCGCGACGATCGTCAGCCGCTCCATCGTGGCGCTCTGCCTGAGGTTGATCTTGTTCTGCTCGACGGAGATCACCGCGATGTTCGCTTCCAGGACGGTGGTCAGAAGGTCCCGTTGGGCGGCGACCTCCTCGTTGACCAGCAACAAGTGGTCGTGCACGTCGCGGAAGTACGGCAGGAGTTCCGTCGGTGATCTGCCGGGCGGCAAGCGTCGGGCCAGCACGGTGAGCAGCGGGTGCACGGCGCGGTAGAAGTCGGTGGCCTCGCGGCGCAGGGAGTAGATCCGCTCGGTCGGGGCGACCGTACCGGAGAACACCGTGGACTCGATCTGCTCGATGTCCCGTTCGAGCTCTGTGACGACGGGCGCGTAGCTGTCGACGACCTGATCCAGGATCGCCCACAGCGTCGAGGCGCTGCCGGTCCGTAGCAGCTCGGGGCGGTGTTCGAGTCTGCTGCGGGCGCCGGTCAGTTCGCTGGCGATGCCCTGGCGGACGGTGATGACGAAGCGCTCGGCGAGGAACACGCTGATCTCGCCGGTGTCGATCTCCTCGCGCTCGTCGTCGTAGCGCGCGGTGCGCAGGATGATCAGCTCCGTGCCGTCCTCGTATTGCTCGGCCTTCGGTCGCAGGTGGAAGGCCTGGGCGTCCTCGACGGCGAGTTCGTGCAGTCCGAAGCAGTCGCGTACCCGGGCCAGTTCCTCGGGGCCTGGTTCGAACATGCCGAGCCAGACGAATCCGCCCTGCCGGCAGCGGGCGGCGGCCTCCTCCAGCGGCATGGGGCCCACGTGCTGTCGGTGCCCGTCCCGGTAGTGTGCGCAGTCGACGATCATGGTCTTCCTCCTGGCGTCCAGCCCACCGCGCCGCCTGTCGTAGCGCGTCGTAGCGCTCGTGTACGCCTCGTAGCCGGAGACGCTCCTCCGATCCCGCGGGACGTGACCTCAGCGGCCGCTCGCGTCGGCCCGCACCGCCCATGGCCTATCGCCTTGGCCTGTATATCCCATTTAATCCAGATTGCTCGCTTATGGGGAAACATGGCGGCATCAGCCGTCGGTCCGTGCTGAAGGCCCTCCCCGTCGCGGGTCTCGCGGCGGTGCCCGGCGGAATCATGGCCATATGGCGTGTGGCCGCGGCGCCGACGCCCTATCCGCAGCCCGCCGTCCCGGCCTCGCGGCCGGTGCCCGGTTCGGTGTCGCCGGTGCTGGAGCAGACGCTCGACGTCCGGTTCACGGACATCTCCGTGCCGGGCCTCGGCCCGATCACCACGCGCACCTACAACGGGGCGATCCCGGGCCCCACCCTGCGCGTGTGCGGCGGGCAGACCCTGCGGCTGACGCACATCAACGGCCTTCCGCCCCACCCGCCGCACACCGGCGGCCACAACACACCGCACCACCCGAACAGCTTCAATCTGCACACGCAGGGGATCCACGTCTCCCCGTCCGGGGACGCCGACAACGGCCTGCGCGAGTTCGCGCCGCGCACCACGGACGAGGCCACCGCCGGCGCGCCGGAGCAGCGGTACGTGACGATCGTCCACGTGCCGGTCGACCATCCCGCCGGCACCTACTGGTACCACCCGCACCTGCACGGAGGCGTCGCGGAGCAGATCGTCGGCGGCATGGCCGGGATGAGCATCGTCGAAGGCGACGTCGACGAGGTCCCCGAGATCAAGGCCGCCGCCGACCTCGTCGTGTGCATCAACGAACTCAAGGTCAAGGACGGCAAGATCCCCGCCTTCACCTCGGGTGGCTAGGTGGCCGGGGTCCTTCCACGTTCGCCGTCAACGGCACCGTCAACCCCACCCTCCGGTTGCGCCCCGGCGAGGTGCAGCGGTGGCGGCTGGTCGCCGCGACCGCCTTCACCGCCCTGCGAGACGAATGGGGGTGGGTCAGTCGCGCAGGCGTCCGAGCAGTGCGCCTTGTCCGGACTGGAGCACGTGAGCGGTCTCCAGCGGGATCCAGAAGCACTCGAACCGCTTCGTCTCACCGTGCCCGTCGTGGTCCTCCTGGCTCGGCCACCGCTCCGGGGTCGATTCGGCCAGCTCCAGGTGGAAGACGTGCCGCTCCTGGATTTCGGCCCGGTACGGGCCCATGTCGTACGCGGTCACGCCGAGCTTGCGCCACGATCTTGAAGTCCGCGAGGCCGGTCTCCTCGCGGGCCTCGCGCAGCGCCGCCGCCTCGGGCGCTTCGCCCTCTCGGATGCTGCCGGCCGGGACCTGGGCGCCGACCTCCTCCCAGGGGAAGTCGACGTGGCGGTGGACCAGCAGTCGGCCGTCGCGCACGATGTAGCACAGCGCCTTGGCCTTGGTGACCTTGTCGGACAGGAGGTTCTCCTCAGGAGTGACCTCGGACGCGGTCAGCGGTAGTCGTTGAGCCAGTCGCCCGGAATCAGGTCACGGACGCGGTCGAGGTCTTCGGGCGTCCGGCCACGAGCCAGGACGGCCATGCCGTCGCTGCGTAGCAGGACGTCCTGGCCCAGGAACCAACGAGTCGCGTGCTCTTCCTCCCCGATGGGATAGGCCGGGAACGGCAGCTGGACACAGGTCTCTTGCAGCAGCTCGATGCTGGCGCCATCAGGGTCGAGGAAGTCGCAGGACTCTCCGTCGGCCTGCACAGACTCGGACAGAACGATCTCCATAAAGCACAGGGAAAGACGCTCCATCCAGCCCTCCCACCGCTCGGCGATCTTGTCGGACAAGTCGAGCCGGATGAACACCGCAGGGTCGTCGTCCCGGAGTCGTTCGAGGAGGATGCCCCAGGATGCGGCTCCCTGGTTCTCGTGCCGGAAGACCAGGGCCTCTTTGGCGTCATCAACATGCAGTTCTGCCGGGCTGAGCAGCTCGTCATGGTTGCTGGTGAGATCCCGGCGGCGCCCGAACAGCAGATACGCCTCGCGCATCGCCGTCGGCAGCTGGACGCCCAGCCTCTCCTCCGCCGCGGCCAGATCGGCCTCCGTCCACCCGTCGCCGCTCTGCAGCGCGTCGGCCCAGTGGGCGGCGAAGCCCTGAATGAAGCTCCATGCACCGCTGCGGCCGTCGACGCCTCGGGCGAGAGATGCAGCAAGATCGAACCCTTGTGTCATGCCAGGACGATATCCGTCCTGCTCATTGCCCCGACAAGCCGACCAGGTGCTCTCGGAAGTCGGTTCTGGCACAGAACTTGGGGAGCGGTCGCGGAGAGTCATCGCAGCGTTCGACGTCCAAGAACGATTGATGCCGAGTTCGTGCAACAGGGACCCTCGCGCAGTTCGTGGAGAATGCCAAGCTGCCCGGCAGTTTGAGCATGCCTCGCTGCGCCGGGTGAGAAGCCCCTTCTGGCAAGCGCAGGCTGCGTAGTTCCGGCTCCGGAAATGGCCAGGAGGAGCTACAGCTTGGGACGCTAGTGCTCTGACCGGAAACGATCACCGGGTTCAGTCCTGGTCCGGGCGTCGCGGAGAACTCTCATGCGGTCGTGTCATGTGTCTGTGCGCATGCGCCACAGTGGAGATCGATAGCCTGTCGTCCGTCGTGCCCCGACCGGGTTGACGTTGCGGATGTTCCAGGTCAACGAGTCACCACGTCGCTTCTGTGAGCGGCACGGATTCATCGCCACTGAGCACACCGACGGTCACCGCAACGAGGAACGCGAGCCGGACATCCGGTACGTGTGGTGCCCTGGGAAGCAAGAGCTTTGAGGTGCTTCAAGCCATCTGGACGATTGGCCGTCTTCCCCAGCGCATGCCATTCTCGCTGCGGACGCGGACGGGAGCGCGTTCGCGTCGCCCTGGGGCTGAGCGGCCAGGCTGGATCACACCCTTGTCCGCACCCGAAGCAGTCTCTAACATCCGTCTCCGCGTCCCGTGCACCGCGTCCCGCGACGGAAGGCTGCCTCCGTGAGCGTATTCACTCTGCTGCCCTTCCTCCTGATAGGCGGCGCGGTGTTCTCAATCGCTGCGGTCTCCCGGAACAGACGTCGTACGGCCGAAGCACGCGCCCAGCGCGAGCGTTCCTACCAAGCCGCGCTGCCGCTCCCCACGATCGCTCTGGACCGCCAGAACGCGCTGGCACTCGAAGCCCTGGACGAGGTGTGCGCCCTGAGCGGCAGCGTCGCCGGGGTCTTCGTGGACATGGAGGGGTACTTCACCCGGCGCGGCTGGAACGCGGGCGACGTCTTCCTGATCACGGGCCGACTCGCCGCTCTGGACCTGGCCCACCAACTCGTGACCGCCAACCACCCCTACAACCCGTACCGGTACCGGGCAACACCAAACGGAGTGAGGGAGAACATGGCGAACGCCGGCCGCGGGGCCAACGCCTCGAACATCAACGTCAACCAGACCACCGAACAGGGCGACAACACCTTCAACGCGTCCTTCGGTGCGGGCAACGCCTCGATGTACCAGGACCGTCAGGGTGAGGTCCGGAACCTCCACCAGCGGTTGGCGAACCAGCTGCGCGAAGACGCCGCCCAGGCCACGCAGGCGGAAGCGGACGTCGCCGAGAGCTACGCGGGGAACCTGGAATCGGCCCTCGCCGCCCCCGACGCCGAAGCCCGCGATGTGGCCCTGGGTCGCATCCACCGGTTCCTCCTGACGGCAGGCAGCGCATTCCAGGCCAGCCAGCAGCTGCTCAGCCTCCTCGGCCTACCCGGCTCCTGAGAGACGGCAGCTGAGGAGCGCGAACTCTCCTGTGTCTGTGCTCGCATCCCACCGTGACCCGGCGCCAAGGTCATTTCATGACGCGCCTTGTGTGATCGGCAGCGTTTGCTAGTGCTCTGACCGCATTGGTTCGCCGGGTTCAGTCCGGTGGATGAGAGCCTACGCTGGCGACCGTGCCAGTCCAGCAGTCCAGTTGGTCGGATTCGCTCCAGAGGACCTCAAGCTGTCTGCGGGTGAGTTCTTCCGCTTTCTGGAGGAGGGCCGTCTGCGCGAGATCAGGCTCGGACGAGGACGGAGGACCAGCGAGCGCGCCGTCGGCAACGCCAGCTGGTCCGGTGAAGTAGACGGCGTACCGCCACTTGCCCGGCGTTCGGTACAGGACCAGGGTTGCCGGTGTCCCGAGGGTGCGCCAGTACGGCTGTCGCTTGCTTGGCATGCCGGCACGGTACTGCTCTTGGTCGGCCTCGCTGCTCGTGCGGCGTTGGGCAGAGGCCGACCGCCCCAGCGGAGGCCCTTCTCGCTACGGACACGGGTGCGCTCCTTGCGCTGGGCGGCGAGCACGTCGGGGTGACGGGCGTTCTTGTTACGCCAGCGCAGGTAGGCGTGCAGGGCCCGGGTCTGGACGGTGTGGTGTGGTGGTTGGAGTTGGCGACGGTGAACTGCCGCAGCGGTCGGCCGGTCCTTCTCCTCCGTCGAGGAGATGGACGCCGCCTTCATCACCTGGGTCCCACAGCGGCGGGCTCAGGCCCACAGGACCCACCAGCAGATCATCGGAGAGCGGGCGGCCCGCGACCACGCGGCTCTCAAGCCGCTTCCGGAGAATCCGTATCTGGTGGCCGAGCGGCATCTGCGGCCTGTCGGCAAGGACTGTCTGGTCGCCTTCGGCGGCAATCTCTACTCAGTACCTGCCCTCAGGGTCCGACCACGTCAGTTGGTGGAGATCCGGGCCACGAAGTCACAGGTCATGCTGCATTCCACCATCGCGGCCGCCAACGGCGAGACGTTGCTGGCCACCCATCCGCGGGCGATCGGCCGAGGGGCCCGTGTCGTCGACGAGAGCCACCGGGACGGTCTGCACAAGGAGTTCGCGGGTTTCGCTCGGGGCGGCCCCGTCCTGGCCCGGACGCTCGACGACGTCGAGGGCCCGGCTGACCAGTGCCAGGTCGACCCCTTCCTTGCGTGGTGCCTCCAAGGCGTCTTCGATCCGTTCAGCCACCCGCGCCTCGCCCGCGTCGTTGGCGATCAGGGCGATGGCCTGCTCGACCAGCACCGCGGCCTCATCGCTCTCCATCTCATCCGCCCAGGCGACCCCGGGAACTGTGAGGAAGAACAGAGTGGCGACCGTGCCGGTCAGCCCCGTACGCGGGGCAGGGGTGAGGCAACCTGTCGGCCTCCGTGTTCGTGCCCTCGGGCTGGATGGATCCTTGCGCATGACGATCGCCCTTCGTGGCGTCAGGGACAGCACCCCCGCTACGGCCGTCACCAGCAGAGTGTGGGACATGCGAGGGGGGCCTCGATCACGGACCCGCCGTGCGGCGGCCTGTTCACCCGGGCGCGTACGTCTCTGTTGACGGGCAGGACGCCGAACGACTCCGACCGCGGGGGAGCGCCGGTGTCGAAGCGCCGCGCGTTCCGCCTGCCCTCCTGTCAGCTCTTGCCCAGCATCGTCTTCATCTGGGCGATCTCCGCGGTCTGGGCCGTGATGATCTCGTCGGCGAGCGTCTTGGCGGGGCCGTAGGCACCTTCGGCCTTCTCGGTCTTCGCCATCTCGACCGCGCCCTCGTGGTGCTCGATCATCATCGTCAGGAACATGGTGTCGAAGGCCGTGCCGGAGCCTTTGTCCAGCTCGTCCATGCGTTGCTCGTCCATCATGCCGGGCATTCCGGAGCCGCCGTGGTCCATGCCGTCCATACCGTCCATGCCCGTGGGGACCTCCTCGCCCCACGCCTTCAACCAGCTCGTCATGGTGGCGATCTCCGGGCCCTGCGCGCCCTTGATCTTCTCGGCCAGGGCCTTCACCTCGGCGGATGAGGCGCGGGTCAGGGCCATCTCGGACATGAGGATGGCCTGGCGGTGGTGCGGGATCATGCCCTGCGCGAACGTGACGTCGGCCTGGTTGTGCTCGCCCACGGGGACGGTGGCCGGGGCGGAGGGGGTGGCGACCGTGGGAGTTTCGGTTGCGCTGGTCGTGGTGTTGCCGTCGTCGCCGCAGGCGGTCAGGACGAGCGCGGCCGCGGCCGCAGCCGCGGCCAGAGCGGCACGGCGGGTAGGGAATAGGTTCGTGTCCATGGTGCACAGCTCCCGGTTGGGTGGGGGATCGGGCTACGACGTGGGCTGTGAGCCCAGCGGCCCCGCACGCCACGGCGTTTTCCGGGATCCGCAGCAGATGGCGCGGGTGAGGCGGGGCCCTCCCGCAGGCGGGCGCGCCCTGCGCCGGAACTGAGGGCGTGCCAGCGGAGTCAGGTCACGGTGAGGCGGCCTGTCATGCGCGGGTGGACGGTGCAGAGGTAGGGGTAGCTGCCGGGCACGGATGGAGCGGCGAAGGTGGTCGTCGCTCCGCCTGCGATGGAGCCGGTGTCGAACGCCTGGTCCCCGGTCGCGGTCACCGTGTGCGGTGCCGAGTCACGGTTCGTGACGGTCACTTGCGTCCCGGGGCGGACCTGGAGATCCGTCGGGCTGAACGCGAAGTCCTTGATCACGATGCGCGCCGTGACGGGGCTCGCGCCGGTCGCCGCGGGTGAGTGGCGGGGGGAGGGAGGGGCGGTCCCACCCCCGTTCGAGCAGCCGGCCAGTGCGAGCAGGGTGAGCTCCTCCCGCAGCCCGGGCGATCTGACGGGACCAAGGACGGAAACGTGACATGTGGGGCGGCCCCTTCGGCGAGGGCTGACTGTGGGCAGGCACGGCCGACGGGCGGCCGACGCACTCAGCCTTGCCCGCCCATGCGGCGTCCGCCAGGCACGTACCGCCACCCGCATCACGGCCCTACACGAAGGCCGGACGCCGTCCTCCGATTCGGGGGCGACTCGGAGCCATTGTCGCGGTGTGCTCGCCGCCTCCGAGAGACTCAAGCCGTCGCGGGCCACCCCAGAGAAGCGGTGGCCAAGGCGGCCAGCACCATGGCCACGTACGTCAGCACACGCCCCAGGCACAGTCTTCGGCTGACCAGCCATGCCTCGGCCACGTCGCTGCGGTGCTTTCGCGGCGGTGCGTCGCCACTCGGCAGCGGCGAAGCTGCGCGGCCAACGAGGAGCACGGCCCAGCTGGCGTCCTCGCCGTCGTCGTTTCGCGCCGGACCCCAGCAGCGCCCGCCGCCGCGACGGCCGGAGCTGGAAGTCGGCACGCCGGGCCGTGCGTCGGCCGGTGGTGTTCATGATCTGCCTCCGGCGGTGTGTCCGGTGTGGTGGAAGAGTGCGGCGGCGGCCAGAGTGAGGGCGGTCAGCCAGCCGAGACCGAGGAGCAGGGCGCCGGCCTCGTCGAAGGCGGGGGTGACGGCGGCGTCGATAAGGACGCGGCCGGGGCCGTAACCGGGCAGCACATGGGCCCAGGCGGGTGGCTGGGGGTGGAGCATCGGGCTCTGCTCGATGCCGAGGTCGATGAAGGGCAGCAGGAAGACGATGGGTGGTGCTGCGCAGCGACAGCACGTACTCGAACACCTCGCGTGCCTGGTCCACCCGGCCGGTCAGGGCGAGTGCGTCGGCCAGCCAGAACGAGCACAGCACGAACCGGCCCTCATCGCCGGTGAGCCCGTCGAGAGCTTCGCGCGCACCGGCGGTGGGGTAGCGGCGCATCAGCCCCTGGGGGGTGGCCAGCGCGGCGCGCACGGCGTCGACGGTGCCGATGACTCGGGGGTCGTCGCCGGGAAGGAACCCGGTGCGGGGGATGAGCAGCAGCGCGGCGTCCAGCTCGACCGACCCGTAGGACTGGGTGAAGGTGTTGCGCTGCGGGTCGAAGCCCTTCTCGCACACCTCGCGGTGGATCTCGTCTTGCAGCGCCGCGAGTTCGGTCGCGTCCATGTCGAGGGCTCCGGCCTCGATGAGGCGGATCGTGCGGGTGACGGCCACCCACGCCATCACCTTGGAGTGGACGAAGTGCCGCGGCTCGCCGCGGACCTCCCAGATCCCGGCGTCGACCTGGCGCCACTGCTCCTTGAGCCGGTCGATGAGCCCGCGAACGAGGGCCTGGAGAGGCGCGGTGAGGGTGATGCCGTGCTCGTGTGCGAGCGCGATGAACTCCAGGACCTCGCCGAACACATCCAGCTGCAGCTGGTGCACTGCCCCGTTGCCGACCCGTACCGGGGCCGACCCCTCGTACCCGGGCAGCCAGTCCAGGACCCGCTCGGGCAGCTGACGCCCGCCGCGGATCGTGTACATGATCTGCAGCTTGTCCAGGTCGCCCGCAACCGTGCGCACCAGCCACCGCAGCAGGGCTGCGGCCTCCTCGCGGTAGCTGGCCCGCAGCATCGCGCTCAGCGAGTCGGACGCGTCACGCAGCCAGGTGTAGCGGTAGTCCCAGTTGCGGACGCCGCCGATCTCCTCGGGCAGCGAGGTGGTCGGCGCGGCGACGATCCCTCCGCTCGCCGTGTGCGTCAGCGCCTTCAGCGTGATCACGGCCCGTACGACGGCCTCGCGGTACGGCCCCTCGTACGTGCAGCGGGCGACCCACGTCCGCCAGAACTCCGCGGTCTGCTCCAGGGCGCCCTGCGGGTCGATGCGCGGCGGCGGCCCGTCCGGGGACGGCCCGCCAGGACAGCGTGAACACCATCCGCTCCCCGGCCGCGAGGCTGAAGCGGCTGTGCAGGGTGTTGTCCTTGACGGTGACCTCAGCGGCGGTGTCGAGCCACAGGGCGTCCTGGCCGGCGATCGCGAAGAACAGACCCGCCTCGGCGTCGATCCAGGGCTGCGCGTGACCGTAGTTGAACCGCGGGGACAGGACGGAAGCCATCTGCTGCAAGCCGCTCCCGCATCAGGGACAGGGGAGCACGGCGCAAATTTCGGGCGCCTCTGCTCGTTCGGGTGATCCGCCTGGCCATCCCGGGCGCGCCGTCCCTGCTGGCCGCTACGGTCGCCCCCTCACCCGCATCCTGAGGAGGTCACCGCCGTGTTATCGCAGGTGACGGCGCCTGTCATCTCCGCCGTGGTCCTTGCCCTGGCGACCGTGAACGCACCGTACGGAGCTGTAGCACCGGCTGCCGCACCGTGCGTCAGCGGCGAGTCCGAGACGCGGGCGGACTCCGCCGTCGACGAGGGCGAGATCCGCTGGACCGAGACGTCGAAGTACGACAGCCAGCGCACCCACGCGATCACCGAGTGGAACAAGCTGCGGACGATCAACATTGCCCCGGATGCCGTGAACACGGTCAACGACCTCGAGTTCCGCGACTACTCCAAGAACAACGACACCGCCGCCTACTACGAACGGCACGGCGGCATCGCGCAGACCGACTACATCTACCTGAACAAGCACTGGCTCGACGGCGCCTACAAGAACGAGCCGGCCTTCCAGAAGAACATCGTGCTGCACGAGCTCGGGCACGCGCTCGGGCTGTGCCACAAGGCAGACACCGTCGACTCCGTCATGCGCAAGGCCGCGAGCCCGAAGACCGTTCCGACCGCCGTAGACGTCGCCAACATCAGAAAGATCTGGGGCTGATGAAACACGCCGTACTCCTCTCGCTCGCCGGAGCCCTCGTGCTCGCCGGTTCCGCGACCACCGCCACGATGGTGCTACTCGACGACGACGTCACAGTCAGCGCCTCCTGCGCACCCGTCATGGACTCTGACCGGGACAAGGCCGGCCTCGTCGACCACGTCGCCGTGGTCACAGCCGAAAAGCAGTCCCGGCCCCTTCGCAGCCCCGACGGCGTCCAGCGGGTCACCGTACAGGTCAAGGTCGACGAGATCCTCAAGGGGAACCCGCCCGCCATCATGCCCATCGATCAGGACGTCACCCAAGGCGCCCGCCCAGCCTTCGAACAGCAGCCGCTCGTCCCCGGCCACCGCTACGTCATCGGAGTCCACAACTGGGACACCGGCATCGGCCGTAACGCGTTCTTCGCCACCAGCGCCGACGGCGACCAGCTCCAGGCCGAGCACGCCCGCTGGACCGACGCCGTCGCCCACCAGAACCCGAAGCGAGCCGCGCCCGGGTGCCGGGACGTCGTCACCGTGCCGTAGGCAGGCTTGGCGCGTGCAAGGGGACCCTTGACGGGTCGTTGCGCTCGGCCTGTGTAGGGCGGACGTGTGGGCCCCGCGATCCCGGCCGCCACAGACGGCTCTCTCCACGTCCGCCCATTTCGACTGCCCTCATCCGGCGCTCTGAGCAACTTCCGGACCGCTGCCGCGACGAACAGTTGCCGATAGACCGTCACCTGGCGCTGAGGGATCCCACAGAGCGTCGCCTCATCCGCCAAGGCGTACTCCAGGGCTGAGCCACCTGCTTTCCAGGCACCCCGTGAAGCCCGTCGGGGGCGAGTCCGAACGTGAATCTGAAGGACCGGAGGCGGTGACCACGCTGCGGCACCGCTACCAGCCTCGCACGTGGCCCGATCAACGTGTCCTACGTGCGGATCAGGCCGAGTGTCGGGCGCGGAGTAGACGGATCCCCTTCACGGCGTAGACGCCGGCCATGAGTACGAGGCCGGCAAGCCCGAGCCAGGACCAGGATTCCGCCACCATGAGGCTCAACAGCAAGCTCCCGAGGAGCAGCAGGGTGCCGACGGTCTCCAGCAGGTCGAGGCGCGCTTTGGAGCGCACCGCAGGGTCCGGCCCGCGCGTCCGGCGCACCGTGGGGACGAGGGCGAGAACCTGCAGGAGGGCCACGCCGAGAGCGATCCAGGCCAGCCAGTTGGGTATGTCCACGGCGTGCAATGTATCGCCCGCTGCTGCTCGCCTTCGAGGTGGTCCGAGAGAAACGGCCCAGCCGCCCAGCGGGGCTTGTAGAGGCGGCCGTCTTGAGGAGATCCTGCGCGGCAGAAGGGAGCATCAGTGAAGACGCGTCAGAAGGACCGCGGCGTGCCGGAGCCACACGCCCCCTGGAACGAGGTCCTGCCGGGGCTGTGGATGGGCGGTCACCAATGGACCGACGCTACGGGGCAAAGCCGTCCAGTGGTCGTCAGGAACGAATTCGGTCTGGTCATCAGCCTGTACACCCGCCCCGGTCACGGACCCGATCCGGGCATCGACCACCTGGTCGCCGAAATTCCTGACGGTCCGCTCGTCGCTGCACAGATCCGCACGGTCCAGCAGCTCGCCCGCATCGCCGCCCGGGCCGTCCAGGACAGGCGCACGGTCCTGGTCCGCTGTAACGCCGGCTACAACCGCTCAGGCCTCGTCGTCGCTCGGACGCTCATCGAGTTCGGTCACGAAGCGCCGACGGCCGTCGACACCGTCCGGCAGAAACGATCCCCCGCGGCCTTGAACAACAAGCTCTTCGAGGAGTACCTCAACACCGGCCTCCATGTCGTCCACCTGCTCGCCGACCTGGACGCACCCTCCTGACCGGATCGAGGGCAAGCTGAGATCGGCAGCGCACGTATCGCGAACCCTCACCCCGGGGCAGCCCGCAGAGGAAGGGCCGAAGCGTCTACTCGGCGCCGCCGGCCAGTTGCGGCGCGGAGCACCAGGAGCCGTACTCGCTCCGCAGGTTCCGCGGCGCCTCTGCTCGTTCGGGTGATCCGCCTGGCCGTCCCGGGCGCGCCGTCCTCGCTGGCCGCTACGGTCGTCCCCTCACCGCATCCTGAGGAGGTCACCGCCGTGTTATCGCAGGTGACGGCGCCTGTCATCACCGGCATGGTCCTTGCCCTGGCGACCGTGAACGCACCGTACGGAGCTGTAGCACCGGCTGCCGCGCCGTGCGTCAGCGGCGAGTCCGAGACGCGGGCGGACTCCTCCGTCGACGAGGGCGAGATCCGGTGGACCGAGGCCTCGAAGTACGACAGCCTCCGGAATCACGCGATCACCGAGTGGAACAAGCTGCGGACGATCAACATTGCGCCGGACGTCGTGGACACCGTGAACGATCTGGAGTTCCGCGACTACGACAAGGCCGACAACCTCGGCGGCTACTGGCAGCGCCGCGGCGGCATCGCGGAGACCGACTACATCTACCTCAACAAACGGTACCTCGACGCCATGAGGCTGGCGTTCCAGCGCAACGTCGTCCTCCACGAACTCGGCCACGCCTTGGGCCTGTGCCACAAGTCCGAGGACTACCTGACGGCGATGTGGAACAAGAAGAGCGACGTCGACAAGCCGACCGCCGTCGACCAGGCCAACCTGAAGAAGCTGTGGGGATGATGAAGCGCACCGTACTCCTGTGGATCGCCGGGGCTGTCGTCCTCGCCGGTTCGACAACCGCCGCCGTGCTCGCCGCCCAGGACGGCGACACCACCACCAGCGCGGTTTGCGTCCCTGTCGACGACACCGACCGGGACAAGGCAGGCCTCGCCGACCATGTGGCCGTCGTGATGGTCGATCACCGGGTGAAGGAGCAGCCCAACGAGACCAATGTGGAAGTCTTCTCCCAGATCCGCGTTGAGGAGACCCTCAAGGGGGGCCTCGCGGCACAGGCCACCGTCGACCAGGTCGTCTTCCGCGCCCCGGGAGGAGGCTTCAAGGCCACGGGCCCTCACCGGGAGCCGCTGACCGCCGGGCACCGGTACGTGATCGGCGTCGACGACTGGGGCGGCACGGGTAGCCCGAAGGTCCAGGAGGTCCTGTTCGCGACGCCGGCCGATGGCGACCGGCTCAGCCAGGAGCGCGCCCGCTGGCAGGACGCCATCACCCACCAGACCCGCAGGGCGCCTGGGCACTGCAACGACGTCGTCGGCGGTGACTAGGGCGTGTCTGGTAGAGAGCATGTTGCAGCGTCCTGAAGCGCGGCGATCTGCATGTGAGAAGGTCATGCGCGTGACCAATCAGCATGGCGGCGTGGCCCGCGAAGTCGTAATGGTGGATGGATTGAGCCCGGCGGAAGTCGAGCTTCTGCACCGTGAGGCGCTTCGTGTGCTGCGCTCTGGCATCGACTCTGCCCACCTCGACGCCTACAGCGACGATCCCTGGCCACCCGCGGTGCTGCGTTCCTACGAACGCGTGCTGTCCCTGGCTCGGGAGGCGGTGACAGATGGCACTCGTTCCCGACGCGCCGACCCCGAAATGGGCATCGACATCGAAGTCCGTGATGACGCGCAGTTCGAACTGCTGCTGGACTTGGTTCCCCACGCGATCAACTCTGAAGCTTGGCGAGGGGACCAGTTGGTCTTCAGCGCCAGCGATTCGGGGACCTCACTGTGGACAACAGTTACGCAGAGACAGGAGGCGGAACTCCTGTCCCGGCTGGAGGCGCAAGGGATCCCGCCGAGCGCACTTGCCGTCCCGTCGCCCGGTCGCTGAGAGAAGAGACATTCACGGTGCGGGCTCGCGGAGCCATAGGATCAGGCCAACGGCGACGGCCTCAGTGGCGGCGACATCGGCGCTCGGCGGCCTTGCACACGCCGCCGAAGGGTACTGGGCATCGTTGCGGGCCGTGGCCCGAAACGGCTTCCAGCAGTGCGCACACAGGCGCGCTCACCCGGCCAAATCTCCACCGTAGGCCGTCCGGGATCGCGCCGTTCGCCGCCGTTCCACCAGTGCTCGCCGCTACGCTGGGGACCTCTCGCCTGGCTGTGGCCGTCCGGTGCGGGTGGGGGCCGCCGCGAAGCTCGCCGCCGCGCTGCAGGTGGTTGTGGGGGAGACGGCGAGCACTGCGTCGCCCGGCTGTGGATCACCGCCTCCAACGCTGACGCCCTCGCCCAGCACATCCTCGCCGCGGGCCTCACCCCGTGGACCGACGCGATCCTCTCTCAGGGCGTCGAAGACCGAGAGTCCGGATTGTGACTGCTTGGGATGTGGGGAGCGGGCCATGAGCTGACGTGGGCGGCGGCTCCTTGTGCCCTGGGGTGTGAGTGTGGGCAGGGGGCACGTACGCTCGCGGCTCGTGATGTTCGATCGACGATTGTGGACGCTGTCCTTGTGGCGGATGTGGTCGAGGGGCTGGGCGGCACCGTGGCATGTCGTGGCGGCCCAGGATGCCGACGCGCTGATCGCGGCAAGCCGGTACGAGGAGGCCGAGGAGAAGGGCCGTGCTCTCGCGGCGGTCCGCGGACGGGGCTCGGAGCGACGCTTGCTGGCGGCATGGTGGGGCATCCTCGTGGCTACGGAAGCGGCGGTTGCCCTGGGACGCGGCGTGGACGTCCTGGACGAGTTGGAGGCGTTGATCCAGGAGTCGAACGCAACGGTGGGCTGGCCCCGTCAGATTCTGCTCGGGGCACGGATGAGTCGAGTGACCGTCCTCCTCCAGCAGGGAAGGCTCGCCGAAGCCGAGACCGAGGCACGGTCCGTGCTGCGTGAGGTGGCCAGGCTGCGACACCTCGTGCGCGTGGCCGCGACCGAGTCGGGGGCCCTGATCGGTCTCGCCGCAGCCCTGTGTGAACAGGGCCGTTACGAGGAGGCCGAGGCAGTGGCCCGGGGAAACCTGGAGCGGATGGCCGACGGCTGGGCGCCTGCCCTGCGGACCTGGCTGGTGCGCGCGCTGTGTGGGCAACAGCGGTATGCGGAGGCCCTTGAAGAGGCCGGGCGTGCCGGCCCTGACCGGGACGAGCCACGCTCCGAGGCGGGCGCGCTCGGGATCGCCATAGCCATGGCCCTGCATGGACTCGGCCGACACGAGGGGGCAGAGCAGGAGGCACGACGGGCCGTCGACGATTGCGCGGCGCAACTGGATCCGGCGCATCCGCGCCACAACCAGGCACGCGCACTCCTCGCCAGGATCCGTGGCGAGCCGACTACTGCATGAGTCGAGAATGAGGAGTTGCAGCGCGTACGCCAGGGCAGGCGGCGGGCCAGCCGCGAGTGAGTCCGGCGGACCATGATGCCGATCACCGCCCAGCGGATCACCGTCTCGGAGTGCGCTTTCAGCCGTCAGATCGGTGAGTATTAGGCGTGACCGCTCAAGCGCCCGGAGACGCACGTGGGCAACCGCTACCAGACATCGACACCTGGCACGGCTTGCCTTGGTTGAAGTCAGGCGGTGGTTTCCAAGTGGTGCCACCAGTGCCCGCACCCTTTGGAGCAGTACCGCTCGCGGCGCCGTGCGTCTGCGACCGCGAGTACGGCGACCAGCAGTCTGAATGCCTTGCGGCGTTCGTCGAGGGGCTTGAGAGCGGCGATCTTCCACAACTGCATATCGATCCGGCCCCGTGCGATCAACACCGCGGGCGTATGCGTCGGGCGCAGCCCAGCGAGCCGGACGCTCTCTTGCGCGTCCTCGGCGACAGCGCGCGCCTGCATACAGTGATGACTCAGGAACCGCAGCACATCGGACTGTTCATCCTGGCTGAGGCCGTCGAACCACTCAATGCCCTCGGCCATGGGGCGCAGCCCCTGCGCGAGTTCATTGAGCAAGACGTCCCGTTCACTCACCATGCCCCCACAAGATCAGGCGGCACTCGGCCGCGGCGCTGGCGCGGATCCGCATCCACCCCGGTTGGGGCGAGTGTCCGCACCTTGCTGATCAGGCCACTCTGCCGTGCACAGCCGCTTGAACACCAACCCATTCGCAGGTGGACTCCTCCGTCGACGAGGGCGAGATCCGCTGGACCGAGACGTCGAAGTACGACAGCCAGCGCGCCCACGCGATCACTGAATGGAACAAGCTGCGGGAGATCAACATCGCCCCGGATGCCGTGAACACGGTCTGGCCGACGCGAAGGGAGCGATCACTGGGACCTGAGCGTCGACTCCACGGTCTGTCGCGCCCATCAGCATGCGGCCGGAGCCCGCAAGCAGGGCGACCTGCAGAAGGAACCACCGGGCGGTGTATTCAGCGAACCTGGCGATCACGGGCTCGGGCGCTCGCGCGGCGGTTCACCACCAAGCTGCACCTGGCCATCGAGCAGGGCCAGAAGCCCATGTCGATCGTCCGCCTTAAGAGGAACCGTGCTGTCGCCATGCGCTACGACAAGTTGGCGGTCCGCTACGAGGCGACCGTGCTGTTCGCAGCGATCAACGAACGGCTATGACCGTGCCTCGCGCGTCATCACGTACCTGTTCCCGATGTCAGGATCACCGTAGAAGAAGAAGAGCTCCAACCCATCGTGCTGACCGCGGTCCACGTGGAAGGACCAGGAGTACGTCGCCGGGGGCTCCGAAGCCGAGGGGTCAGCCACCGAAACGGGAAAACGCCTCTCGACCCTCGTCCGGGTCGTCAGCGCGAGCCGGACGACCTGTCCGCCGTCGTCGTCGGTCAGTTGCCAGGTTCCCGTACCGGAGAGACGCCAGCCGTCCTCGAAGTCGAAGTCCTTCCCGTCGAGCCTTTCGAGAAGAGCCGATCCGTCTTCACGAAGCACCACGCGGGTCCCCTCGACGTTCTCCCAGCCCCCAGCGACTTCGGCCGCCGTGGCGTCGTGGATCCCTGCTCCCTCGTAGTACTGATAGGGGCCGGCGCACGCCGTCAGAGCAGCCAAAACCACCATCAAGACACCGAGGGCCGTCCCCCACGCACGCAGCCTGCTTCCGCCCGCCACCAGGACCTCCCACCTCAGCCCGCATCGGCCAACCGATAGGAGCGGCCGTGGAGAGATACCTTGCCAGACACGTTGAACGCGTTCAACTCTGCGACTGAAGAGGTGATGCGCATCTCTGCGGCCCGTGCTGTCGGCGTACAAGTGAACGTGGCTCTGGCAAGAATTTCGTAGCCCGAGATCATCCATGCCGACGATCACGTCTTTCCCTGCCGTCAGCGCCAGTTTTTCGCCCGGGTGTTCAACCTTCAGGCTCGTGGAGACTCTCTGACCGAACAGCTGGCGAAGCGGCCAGGCGGATCAATCCCAGTCTGGCCGCAGCTGGTCGACTCGGCCGCCTGTGTGTGGTGTGGGGATGTAGCCCTTCGCACCGTCGGGGAGGTCGGCGACACACGCCGACGAGCAGGCGCTGACCAGCAAAGGAAGCACGTCGGTGGCCACGCGTAGCGAGATCCACACCTGATGGAGACCGCCTTGTGTGATCGGATGGTTGCAGACGCTGCAGCGATGGATGGTGGTGACGCCCCGTCGCCGGGGATCCAGGTTCTCCAGATCGAGGTCCGCGACGGAGTCCTGGGCAGGCTGAAGCCTCGGGAAGGGTGGCCGCAGCTTCTCGTTGCCGAACAACGCGCGCGTGCTCACTGTGCTGCGGGTCAGCTTCCGGCATCGGGTGATCTCGTAGGGGAACCAGTGCAGCCGGTAGGAGGTGTAGGGGGTGAACTCCTCCAGGCTGGTCATGCATCCGATCTCGGGCGGGATGCGGACCAAGTTGCTGCCATAGAGCACCAGGTGTTTGACCGCCGTCAGTCTGGCGATGCTCGGCGGCAGGGTGATGATCTGCCGCCGCTCTTCTTGGCTCAGCTCGGTGAGGGGACGGAACTCTTCGCGCCCGTCGGCGATGGCCTCATCGACCAGCTCCAGCAGGTGCTGCCAGCCCGGGGCGGAGGTGTCCTGCCGTTCGGTGTGGAACCCGACGCGGGCTCGCGGTTGCGGCCTGGACTGGTCGAAGCACGCGCACGCGTCCTGGCGGGATCCACGCCGCTTCGGGGACGGATCTGATGTGTCGCCCCAGCGGTTCACATAGAGCCGCGGCTCTCTCTCGCTCGTCATGACGTCAAGATACGAGGGCTGCCGCAGACCACCTCAGTGATTATTCGGTTGAGCTCGCGGAGGACATTACATGCCGTGCTCGAACGTCTGGCAGGGGAAGCTGACGCTGCGGATGAGGAGCGCGCAGCAGACGCCCTCGACACCGAAGTGGTCGCCGAACCCGTCGCCCTGGTGCAGAGGCAGGCCGACGAGGACCCGCACCGCCTCCGCCCATGACGCCATGAACTGGGCGCTCAGCGCCGCCGTCGGCGAACGGGACGCGGCGCTCGCCGAGGCCGCGACCGCCCTGCGTGAAGCCGTCGGCGCCGACGTGGCCGCCGCGACCACCGCGCTGGAGGCCCTCACCGGTCGGCACAGTGAAATTACTGCGGAATACCGGGACCTGACCAGCCGCCACAGGAGCTCACCGGCCGGCACGCGGAGCCGTCCCGCCTGCGTGAGGAGCTCACGGCCGGGCTCGACGGTCCAGCAGCAGCTTGACGCCGAGCGCGGTGAAGTTCGGGGATGGTGTGCTTGATCTGCCGTCTGCGCAGGTAGCAGCGGTTGCGACGGGAGGAGTACGCCTTGTCACCGCCGACGTGGTCCGGGCGGGTGCGGGGGCGACCGCCGCTCCGGCGGCTGACACGGATGCGTTCCATGACGGGGATGAGCTGCGGGGCGTCACCCCACTGACTCGGCGTGATCAGCAGGGACAGGGGACGGCACCCGCCTTCACCAGCCAAATGGATCTTGCTGGTGAGACCGCCCCGGGAGCGTCCGAGCCCCTCATCGGGACGGTGCTGACGGGGCGCGCGTCTTCCCGGCATGCGCGGGGGCCTCTTGCGTGCGCCGGCCGCGTGCTGGTGGGCCCGGCAGGTGGTGGAGTCCACTGACACCATCAACCAGTCGATGCGGCCTTGGGTATCCGCATCGGCTAGGACTGCCGCGAAGATCTTGTCCCATGTGCCGTCCGCCGACCAGCGTCTGTGTCTCTCGTACGCGGTCTTCCACTTCCCGAACCGCGCAGGCAGGTCCCGCCACGGCACCCCGGTCCGGTTCCGGTACAGGATCCCGTTGATGATCCTGCGGTGACTGGCCCAACGCCCACCGCGCTGCCCCGGCTTGGGCAGATGCGGCTTCAGCCGGGCCCATTCCTCGCTCGTGAGATCTACCCGCCCCATGCGCATGCCAACGGGCCGGAGCGCGAGAAGTCACTGATCCGCCGGACAGACCCTATCCATCCTGGGATGATCACGGTGTGGCTGGTGTGATCAAGGCTCGGAAGCCGATGGCAGCAGCTGTATGCGACCCGGATCCCTACCGTTTCCCATGGGGGGAGTGCACCAGGTATCGCCAGGGGAAGCCGGTGCGGTCGGGAAAGAGGACCACTTCCGTGATTCGCCGCAGGTCGTGCTCGGGCGGTCGGCCTATGACCAGGCCCTTCCCGCTTCGCTCAGCCCGCCAAGCCGACAGAATGGGCTCCCTCAACTCCCACCGGGCATCAGACAGGTCACTCGGATACGGCCGCTGCCGAGGCATGTTTTGGCAGTACCGCCGACGGCCCTTCGACTCCAGGGCGCAAACGGGGGTGAGCGCGGGCAGTTGGGCTCAGACAGGAGCGGAGATGCCGAAACGAACCCTCAACCGGCCCCACGCACCACAGATGCCACGAAGCGACCACCAGCCCCACCAGCGACAAGTAGGCCGACAGTCGAAACGCCTACCAAACCATCTGACCGGGATAGAAGGCTCTTTTACTGATCGTTTCAGAATGATCTACGGAGGCGTCGGAGGCAGATGATGCTGCAGGCGAGTTCGAGCAGGCCCTGATGGAGGTCGGCTCGGCGTTCGTAGCGGATTCGGAGTCGCTTGAACTGGTGCAGCCAGGCGAAGGCACGCTCGACCACCCAGCGCACCTTGCCGAGACCGGAGCCGTGTGCGACACCGCGGCGGGCGATGATCGGCTTGATGCCGCGTTTCCAGAGCAGGCGGCGGTACTTGTCGAAGTCGTAGCCCCTATCGGCGTACAGGCGCCGCGGCTTGCTGCGGGGACGTCCCCGCCGTCCGCGGATCGGAGGGACCGCGTCCAACAAGGGCAGGAGTTGGGTGACGTCGTGGCGGTTCCCGCCGGTGAGCGTGACGGCGAGCGGGGTTCCATGGCGGTCGACGATCAGGTGGTGCTTGGAGCCGGGACGGGCGCGGTCGACCGGAGAGGGGCCGACATGGTCCCCCCTTTGAGGGCCCGGACGTGCGATCCGTCTACAGAGCAGTCGTCCAGTTCCAGCAGGTCGGCGCGACGCATCTCGGTCAGCAGGGCAGCATGCAGGCGGGGCCAGACTCCGGCCTCGGTCCAGTCCCGCAGACGGCGCCAGGCCGTCACCCCGGAGCAGCCCACTACTTCGCTTGGCACGTCGCGCCATGCCACGCCCTTGCGCAGGACGTAAAACGATGCCCGCCAGTGCGACCCGGTCCGGCACCGGGAGCCGTCCGGGATGGCGGTGCCGCCGTGGGCGCACCGGCAACAACGGGGCTATCCGGTCCCAGAGATCATCGGGGACAAGGTTCACGTTCACGAGGCTGCAGCTTGCCAGAGAACCCGGTTGAGCACGCCGAGCCGGATCGACATACTCCCCGGATGACCAACACCGGGGACAAGGCCACTGAGCAGGGTTGGGATGAACCCTGGTACCGCGTCCGCACAGATCGGTTCGAGGTATCATTCCTGCCCAGCGCCGGCGAGGATCTGGATGCCGTCTGCAACGTTGACGTAGAGGTACGGCTGGCAGCGGACGGCTCCCGCTGGAGCGCGACCGTGTTCACGCTCGCCGAGGTCGAGCGCCTGATGAAGAGGTGGTCCCAAACAGGCGAGGAGTTGGGCGGCCGCTACTTCTGGTGTTCTGACGGACTGATAGTCCGGGACCCTGGCATCGACAACATGACCCAGGTACTCGCCGGCCTGCTCGACGCCGGTGACTTCACGCAGGTTCTTCAGCGACTCGATGACGAATAGCCAGCGCCCTCATTCTGAAACGATCAGTTAAAGAGCGTTTTGTCCCGACAGGGGTGCTTCATCGCAGTTCAGGCGGCGGACTGCTTCGGGTCGACTGGGGCAGTAGACGTGTCTTGTGGCAGGTGAGGCAGATGGCGGCCTTCGGGGGCCCGTTTCAGCCCCTTCGCTCCTGTCTGATCCCAACGCGCCCC
The DNA here is from genome assembly GCF_036240795.1 of Streptomyces sp. NBC_01268. NCBI lineage: Bacteria > Bacillati > Actinomycetota > Actinomycetes > Kitasatosporales > Streptomycetaceae > Streptomyces > Streptomyces sp. NBC_01268. Next base: position 8,438,475 of record NZ_CP108454.1, read on the forward strand.
CGGTGGAACCGGTTTGCGCCCTGTGGTGGAGTGGCGGCCATCGGTACTACAGAAACATGCCTCGTAAGCAGCGGCCCTATCCGAGTGACCTCTCCGACGCCCGCTGGAAACTGCTGGAACCAACCCTGACGGCTTGGCGGGCCGAGCGAAGAGGAAAGGGCCTGGACATCGGTCGGCCGCCCGAGCACGATCTGCGCCGAATCATGGACGCCATCCTCTACGTCGACCGGACCGGGATCCCCTGGCGGTATCTGCCGCACGACTTCGCCCCATGGGAAACCGTCTACGGATACTTCGCCGCCTGGCAGAAGGACGAGGTCTTCGACCAGCTCAACGGTCTCCTGCGGCGACTGGTCCGGAAGGCCGAAGGTCGCGATGTCGAGCCCAGAGCATCAAGACCTCAGCCAACGTGCCCGCAGCCGATCAGGGCATCGACGCGGGCAAGAAGATCGTAGGCCGCAAACGGCACATCGGTGTCGACACGCTAGGCCTCCTCCTGACCGTGCTGGTCACCGCCGCCAGCGTCTCCGACAACGCCGGCGGCATCCACCTGCTCTCGGACATCGCCAAAGGCCACCCCCGCATCACCAAAGCCTGGGCCGACACCGGCTACCGCACCAAGGTCATCGACCACGGAGCCCGCCTGGGCATCGACGTCGAAGTCACCCGTCGCGACCCTGGCCAGAAGGGCTTCAAGGTGATTCCGCGACGCTGGGTCGTCGAGCGGACCTTCGGATGGCTCATGCACCACCGCCGCCTCGCCCGCGACTACGAAACCCACCCCCACCGCTCCGAAGCCATGATCAAGGTGGCCATGGTCGACCTCATGAGCCGACGACTCACCCACGAATCCACCCCAAACTGGCGCGACTCCTGAGTCAGGAGGAAGCGTCCTGAGCAGGGCAGTGCCAGTCGGCCGAGTCGATCGCGTTCTCCTCCGTGTCACTGAGGTGGAAGCAGTTTCCGTTGACCCACACCGTGACCGATTCGGGCCGATGGTCGACCTGGAATGGTTCGTCACCCCGCAGAGTGCCGGACCATGAGCCATCCGCTTCAGGCGAATGGGTGACAACGACCCACGTCTGCTTCGGGAGCATCTGATGTGTCTCCGCCCAGGGCTCCACGGTCAACTCCAGCGCGGACTCACCTCCATTGCTGATCAGCAACCGCGCTGTTCCGACACTGCCCATTCCCGGCACCCCTCCCTGCCTCTACGGACGATCCCGCACGCAGCTGCAGAGTAAGGGCCCGCACGACCCGATCGTCACGCACGCACGACTATCTGAAGCCGCCCTGTCATCCGAGATATCAAACAGCCCTGCCGGGACAAAACGCTCTTTTAGAGGTTGGCTTTCCAGGGCCCGTGGGTGAGGGTGGTCCCGCCGTCGGGCGTGATGGTGACGCGCGCTCCGTACACGGGTAGTTCGCCGAGCCAGTTGAGGCGGTCGAGGATGTCCTCCAGCACGTCCCACAGGCGGCGTGGGCCGCTTTGGTGCACGGTGGGGGCTTCGCGGGGGGCGGTGGCATGGGCGCGGGCCCATGAGCCGTCGCGGCAGGCGTCAGGGCGCTACATCTCCTATCAGACCTCCGATTATCAGACGCAGGTCGCCGATCTGGACACCCAGCGGGTCATATTGCGGCGGCCGAGCGGCGGCTACGGTCAGGTCACCTCCCTCGTGGGCGACACGCTGTGGCAGGAAAGCACGCGGACCGGTGTCGTCGAAGCGTTCGACGTGACCACCGGCACGTGGAAGTGGTCGCGGAAGGTATCCGACTGCGACCTGACGGAGCTTCAGGTGTGGGGCGCCTACCTCTACTGGCGGTGCGGCGACGCGAAGGCCGGTGTCCAGGCGTGGAGCCCGGCCGTCGACATCCCCGTGCCTGCGCACGACCGGGCGATGCTCGGGGAACGGGTACCTCGCGCACTCGAAGGGCGGTGTACTGTCCGTCACGCCGCTGCGCGAGCCGGGGTCGACGCGGGTGATCGGGGACCTCGCCTATGTCAACGACTACTGGACTGTGGATCGTTTCGGCGGCGCCATCGCCTACAGCGACAAGCAGCAGCGTATCCACGTCGTCCCGACCGGCGTCCCCGCATCCGCCCTCTCCGTCCTCGACCACGACGACGCGCAGGTCCTGGACCTCGCCGCCAATTCCTCCTGGACCGGCAGGTGGTGGCTGAACAAGCCCGCCGGCTCTTGGTCGCTGACACTCAAGGACCGGGCCGGGATCGTGGTGCGGACCCTGCGCGGGGGAGAGACGCGGGGGCTGGTGAAGGCCGTGTGGGACGGCCGGGGTGACGGCGGCACGGCACTGGCCGAAGGGCGGTACACGTGGGAGCTGGCCGCCGCACCCGCCGACGGTGTCGGGGCCGACCTGTACCGCATTGGTGAGACGTTTCTGACGCGCGGGGGTCTCGCTACGTACGAGCCGGTGGCCCCGGCTCGGATCCTCAGCACCGTGACAGGCATCGGCGCGCCGAAGGCGAAGATCGGTCCCGGCGGCACGGTGACAGTCCAGGTCACCGGACGCGGCGGGGTGGCCACGACCGGCGTGACGGCGGTGACCATGAACGTGACCGCGACGAACCCGACCGCGTCGACGTACGTGTCGGTCTACCCCACCGGGACGAACCGCCCTGCCACATCCAGTCTGAACGTGGCGGCCGGGCGGACCGCGCCGAACCTGGTGACCGTCCCGGTCGGCAAGGACGGCAAGGTCACGCTCTACAACCACTCCGGCTCCGTCGACCTTCTCGCCGACGTGGCCGGCTCCTACACACTCAGCGGCCAGGGCGACCGCTTCCGAGCGGTGACGCCCGCCCGGCTGCTCAGCACCGTGACCGGCACGGGCGCGCCGAAGGCCGCCATCGGCCCGGGCAAGACGGTATCTGTACAGGTCGCGGGCCGTGGCGGGATTCCGGACACGGGTGTGACAGCGGTGACGGTGAACGTGACCGCCACGAACCCGACCGCGGCGACGTACGTGTCGGCCTATCCGTACGGGACACCGCGCCCTGCCACGTCGAACCTGAATGTGACCGTTGGCCAGACCGTGGCCAACCTGGTGACCGTCCCGGTCAAGGACGGCAGGATCACGCTGTACAACCATGCCGGTTCGATCGATCTCCTGGCCGACGTGGCCGGGTACTTCACCAGCGCGGCCGGGCAGGGCGACCGGTTCAGAGCAGTGGCCCCCGCCCGGATCCTGACCACCGTCACCGGTGTGGGGGCGCCCAAGGCCAAGGTCGGCGCGGGCCAGATCGTGAACCTGCAGGTCGCGGGCCAGGGCGGCATACCGGTCACCGGCGTGTCCGCGATCGTCATGAACGTGACCGTCACCAGCCCGACCACGTCGACGTACGTGTCGGCTTATCCGTACGGGACCCCGCGGCCGGCGACCTCGAACCTGAACGTGACCGCCGGCCGTACACTCGCCAACCAGGTCGTCGTCCCGATCCGCGACGGCAAGGTGACGCTGTACAACCACTCCGGCGCGGTGGACCTCCTCGCCGATGTGGCGGGCTACTTCACCGAGTAAGGCCGGTCGGCCCCCGAACAACCAGGGGCGGCGCACCGTTCTTGGTGTGACTCCCGTCGGCGCGTGCCGTCGCGGCTGGGATCCGTTCACGTACCCGGAGATCCGCAAGTTCCTCGACGAAGCCCCCGCGATCCAGAACGTCGACAACCAGGTCGATGCGGCTCGGCTGGCTGCGGCTGGCGGCCGAGGAGTGCGGCAGGCCGCCGCGAAGGCGATGACCGGAACGCCTGAGGAGCTGGACGAGTTCCTCCTCTACGGCTTCGAGGGGCCGCTGGACATCGACCGGCAGGCTGAGATCGCCCGCATCTCAGGTATGGGTGGTTGCGAGGTCAAAGCCGAGGTCACAGCTGCGCTCAAGGGCACGGTTGCCGACCGTGAGGAGTTTCTGGCCAAGGGCCAGTACGAGGCACGGAAGCTGGACAACCAGGCGGAGGTCGCAGGCCTTGCGAGTGCCGGCGGCCCGAACATGAGGGCTGCAGCTACCGTCGCGCTCAAGGGCACGCCGGAGGACATCGTCGAGTTCCTGGAGATCGGGCAATTCACCGCCCGTGACCGGGACCAGGAGCTCATGTCCGTCGCGGATCTGGTCAAACAGGCCGAGCAGGCGGGCAGGCAGGCCGAGGACGCGGCCGAGGAGGCTGAGGAGGCCAAGGACAAGGCGGTCGAGTCCTCCAGGCTGGCCAAGGAAGCAGCCAGGAACGCCGCGGAGGAGCTGGCTGGAGCCAACATCAGTAAGAAAGAGCCGACGGAGGAACATCGAAGCGGATGCTGAGCGTCTGCAGCAGCTCTTCCGCCGCGAGGCACCGCACCAGGTCCCTTGGTCCAAGAAGCGATGGGCAAGCAGGCCCGAGCCCTGCTGGTGCAACTGGACGCGGCCTGCGAAGCGGTTGCCGACCTCGCTCAGGTCACCGAGGAAGCCTTTCAAGCTCATCCCGACGCCCCGACCATGCTGCGCTTCCCCGGCATCGGCGCCCAGATCGGCGCACGAATCCTCGCGGAGATCGGTGACGACCGCACTCGGTTCGCCACCACCGGAGGGCTGAGGGCATACGCGGGCGCGGCCCCCATCACCCGGGCCTCCGGTAAACGCCACTACGTCGGACGCCGGTTCGTCAAGAAGAACCGGCTCAACCACGTCGGCCACCTCTGGGCCTTCTCCTCCCTCAGCGGCTCGGTCGGCGCCGACGCCCACTGCCGCCGAGGACGTACCGGCGGAGACTGGCACATGCAGGCTCTGCGGCACCTGTTCAACCGGATGCTCGGCCAGCTCCACCACTGCCTTCAGGCCCGGGCTTCCTTCGACGAATCCACCGCCTTTCCCGTCACCCAGGGCAAAGAAGTCACGAGCAGCTGAGCCTGGGACTGCCTACCAGTGCAACGTGATACTGCCGTCGGCGTTGATCTCCTCGCGCACGGTCTCGACGTGATGCTTCCAGGCAGGTATCTCTGCTTCGGCGGTCGCACGGAGCCAGTCGGTGAAGGACGCGTAAGTGCGGACGGGAACGTCTGCGTGCTCGCCTTCGGAGTATGACCAGACCTCGGGATCAGGTCCGGTGCCTCGCATGAACTCGAACTGATAGCCCTGATGCATGTAGAAGACGCGATCGGTGGCCTCGAAGTGGAAAGGCGATTCGTTCTCTTCGAGGAGTTCGCGGGCAGCTGTCCCCAGGCCAAGGACGCGGGGGTGGTAGACGTCCTCCCCCTGCATGAAGCGCCCGGCGCCACCGCCGATCAGGGAGAGGAACTCTCGGTAGGCATCTGCCATCGGCGCTTGTTGATCACGCTCGATGGCCAGGACGATCTCGGCTGGCAGGCCTTGGAGCTGATCGGGGCGGGCCGTGGTGCCGTCGGTGATCGCGTCGACCGTAGCCCGGACCCGCTGCTTCGGCGTCAGCAGGCCGGGCTCAACCAATGACTCCGGCTCCCGCCCCGTTGCTGGGCTCTCGTCTTGGCGTCGCTTCCACCACATCTGGCACCCCCATCCGCTCTGTGATCGAGAGCTTACGTGTGCTCCGATCCGGCCTTGATTCGGCCCGATCGGCTTGACGTCTTAATACTCCAGTGTAGTGATCTTGTTAGCGGGATGCCGGGTCACGGTCGGGCCGATTCCCGTCTCGATCGGTCCGGTCCGATGCGCTTGCCGTATCAGCTGGACTGGTCGGGGGAGGGGTAGCCGACGCTGTCCGTGCAGAAGCGGTCCTGCTACCGGGCCCGGGACAGTAGCCGCGGGACATCCCAGTCGAGGATGAATTCGCCGACGGTGTACTCGTCGGCGGTTCCGGATCCCATGCGGGATCCGAGTCGGTCGAGGGAAACCACGAACTCGTTCAGGTCCTGCAGGACGGCGACGACATCGTTGAGGGGTATGCGGATCTCTCGGGAGGACATGTCCATCGGCCGATTCAATTCCAGAGCGGGTACTCCGGCCCAGATCGCGGTCTTGCTGGTCGGGGCTGGTCCGGGAGCGGATGCGGCCACCGTTGATCATCGGTGTGTGAAGACAGAAGATCAGACGGTGGCCGCCGGTCGCAGCATAGATCTCGGCCGCTGGCAGGAGACGTTCGAGGTCCTCATGGGCCGTATCGCAGGACGGTTCGGCCGGGTAGAACCGCGGCGCCGGACACGGGCGTTCGTGCTCGGGTTGCTCTCGGAGCTGCCGCGCAAGAACTGCTGGACGCTGGCCGAGCATGCCGGCGAAGCGAACTCGTACGGCCTGCAGCACCTGCTGTCGCGGGCCCAGTGGGATGCCGACGCGGTACGCGACGACATCCGCAGCTTCGTCGTCGAGCACCTGCGCGACGCCTCGGCGGTGCTGGTCGTCGACGAGACTGGCGACCTCAAGAAGGGCCGTGCGCCGCCACCGTGGGCGTGCAGCGTCAGTACACCGGGATCGCTGGACGCATCGAGAACAGCCAGGTCGCCGTCTACCTTGCCTACTCCACCCCGCTCGGTCACGCGGCGATCGACCGGGACCTGTATGTGCCGCGCTCCTGGACCGAGGACACGGCCCGCTGCCAGACCGCCGCCGGGATCCCGACACCGTCGGCTTTGCCACGAAGCCCGCACTCGCCGCCCGCATGATCGGCCGTGCCCTGGACGCCGGCGTCCCCGCATCCTGGGTGGCCGGCGACGAGGTCCACGGAGGCAACCCACACCTGCGAGCCGCTCTGGAGAAGCGGCAGGTCGGCTACGTACTCGCCGTCGCCCGTGACCACCAGATCACCACACGCGCGGGCAAGTTCCGCGCGGACACCTTGGTCAAGAGGCTGCCGAGGCGGGCCTGGCAGAAACGCTCCGCCGGGGCCGGAGCCAAAGGCCACCGCTTCTACGACTGGGCCCTGGCCGACATCGTCGACGACCGGCCCGGCCACCACCAGCTGCTTGTCCGCCGCAACCGGCGCACCGGCGAACTCGCCTTCCACCAGTGCTACTCAGCGACCCAGGTCCCGCTGTCCACCCTGGTGCAGGTCGCCGGACGCAGATGGACCGTCGAAGAGACCTTCCAGTCCGGCAAGGGCCTGGCCGGACTGGACGAACACCAAGTCAGACGCTGGACGTCCTGGCACCGCTGGGTCACCCTCGCCATGCTCGCCCACGCCTTTCTGGCCGTCGTCCGCGCCGACGAAGCCGCGCGCTGCCCCAGGCCGGACGAGCTGATACCGCTCACCTGCAACGAGATCCAACACCTGTTCAACACGCTCGCCGTCCGGCTCGTCCACGACACGGTCCACCGGCTCGACTGGTCCCATTGGCGACGTCACCACCAGGCCCGATCCCAAGCCAGCCACTACCAGCGACAAGCCGCTCGGGCATGAAGATCGCGAACTACAGCTGGAGTATTAACTGCATGAGGTGTCTTTGTACGCGTAGCCGGACACAGAGGTCTCCTTGCGGACGGGCCGGGGCGGCGGGCCGATCCGGTGGCCGTACGCTGCCCGGATGACCCCGTCCTCATCCGCCCCGCCGCGCCCTCGGCGCCGGGCCCGCCGTACAGCCGATCCGCGCCCAGGAGGCGGACTTGCTGCGCGGCCTGCCGCCCATCGAGATGCCCGACCCGGACGAACTTCGTGCGCGGGGAGTGCTCGGGCCGCCGCCAGCGCCTGCGCCGAGGTCGCGCCGTGTCCTCGGCGCCGGACGCACTCCGGGGGCGTCGGTCACCGGCAGCACGGACAACGGACGTGGCGATGGTGGCGTGGAGCGCGAGGGCATGGAGCCGAACGAGTAGGGGTTTTCCATCGAACTCTCGGTCGAATGAAAATCGCGGATCTGTGGCGGCGGCGGAGTGCCGAAGCCGTTCCGGCGGGCGGCGGGCGGCCGGCGGCCCTGAGGGGCCGTAACGTCCCAGGTCAGCCCAACTGCCGTACCGTGCCTGCGATCCGGTCTCCAGCAGCGACACGCGGTACGGGTCGAAATTGAAGTCCGCCCCAAGATCCAGTGGTTGGATTGCATCAGACACTGCTTACGAGCTGGTGCGTGATAGCGGTGGAGACGTGTTTGCCTGGTCGAGGTCGAGGTCGAGGTCGAGGTCGAGGTCGAGGTCGAGGTCAGGCGTTGGCGGTGCGGTCGGAGACGAGGCTGTCGATGGCCCGGTAGGTGTCGGGCAGAGTCTCGCGCCGGTGGATCCAGCGGGCCAGCTGCTTCCAGCGTTTGTGGTCGGGAAGTGCCTGCTCGACGGTGATGCGCTTCGATGAGTGTTTGTGTCGGGCTTCTTCTCTGGCTGCGTGCACGTGCGGAAGGGCGATCTTGTTTGGCGCTCCGGGCGGTGTGATCGCCTGTCCAGGTGGTCGCGGCGGAGGCCCAGATATCCGTCGTGCAGGAGAACCTCCACATCAGGGAAGTGCTGGAAGCAGACACCGATTCCTTCGTTGCGTGTGGCGGTCGCGTCATGCATCCGCGCTGGTCGCAGGGCATCAGTCCCAAACGGGCGGCCCTGGTGGTCGGCGATGACGGTGACCTTCATCGTGTTCGGCTTCTTCTTCCCCGAGACGAACGCCCGGCGTCCGCCGCGGCCGGCCAAGGGTCTGCGGACCTGGATCTCGGTGGCGTCCAGCCGCAGTTCGATGCCCTCGGCCTGGCATAGGCGAACACGTCCGCCAGGGTCCGAAGCCGCAGGCCAGGACGGTCGGGCACCGCGCATCCGCGTTCGGCCAGAAGTCTGCGTATCTCTCCGGTAGCCCGGGTGATGGTGGAGCGGTCGACACCGAACAGCAGGGCGAGGACTGAGTGCGGGAGATCGTGTCGCAGGTGGATCAAGGTGGCGATCAGCCGGTCGACGAACACCAGCCGAGGTCGGGCGCCTGCCCTGCCTCGCGTTTTCTGGCCCCTCCACGTGCCTCGTGACGGCGTCCCCCGACAGCGGCCTGCCACGGATCGGCCAACTCCGCAGCCAGGCAAGTCAGATGCTGCCGGGAGATGCCTGTAAACAACTGATGCGCGAGAACCGCCGGCCGACCATGATTGCCACAGCCGGATCATGCCATCCACCAGCACGGACGCCTCACCCGCTATCACGCACCAGCTCGTAAGAGGCCCTAACAAAGGCGTTGGACGTGTCGGTGAGTGATGAGGCAGGTGGCGAGGTCGAGCAAGGCTTCGTGGGTGTCGTCGCGTCGTTCCCAGTGGACGCGTAGCCGTCGGAAGCCGTGCAGCCAGGCAATCGTCCGCTCGATGACCCAGCGGGGACGCCCAGGCCGGAGCCGTGCGGGACGCCTCGTCGGGCGATGGCTGGTTGACGCCCATGGCACAGACTAGCCGGCGGTATTGTCGTGGTCGTAGCCCCGGTCGGCCAGCAGCGAGCCCGGTCGTCGCCTTGGCCGGCCGACCAGGAAGGCGACGGGGACGGGATCGCGAGCAGGGCGTGATCGTGCTGGAAGCGCTGGCCTTGAGGCCGAGTCTTCCGTCCTGATTTTCCCCGAAGGATGAGCGAGGCGCCGCGCGTCCGGGCGACCTGCTTGTACGCGGCGTCGGGTGCGAGATCCGCGGACTGCACCGTCTCCACCAGGTCTGGTGTCGGAGGGGGGAGGTCCTACTCCTCCTGCTGGCAGACGGAGGCCATTTCACCCCGAAAATGGGTGCCCCGGCTCCTGTCGCCGATCGGCCAGATCAAGACCCGAAACTGGGCGGTCCGGGCTGACGGCCGACGCTACGGTAGCGGCCATGGATCCTGAGACGGCGTTCGCCGGCGAAGAACTATTCGCCCATGCCCGGCCCTGGGACGTGGTGTATGACGCGTTGTGGGTGTCACACAGCGAGTTCTGGCTGGTAGCCGGCAACGGACCCGGCGCTGACGTCGTGACCGCCATCCCTGAGGGTGACTCCGTGAAGGGCAACGGAGAGGCGATCGGTATTGCCACGCTGGGCTCGGCTGGGCGGATCGCGGTTGCGCTGTCCGTCTGGGAGGCGTCCGCGCCGGACGGTCAAGGCACGCTGCTGGGAACGTCTCGCATCATGGTGCCTGACAGAGAGCTTGCGGTTGTCAACGTGGAAGGCCGGGAGCCCGGCCCCGTCCTGGTGGTCTTGGACGAGGGTGAGCACGAGGTGAAGGTGTGGCGGCTTGCGCCAGGGAGTGCTGATGATCCCGAGCGCTATGACGTCCGCGTGTGGCTGTGCCCCGCCCGTGGTTGACCAGGGCACAGCCTGAGCGTGCGGTTGAGTTACATCCTGGTCGTCAGCGTGGACGTCACGGCGTGATCGTCACGATGAACTTGTCCTTGTGGAGGATCCGGTCCTTGGTGTACCAGTTCCCGAGGGTCGCTCCGGCAGAGCGGTTCTGTGAGAGGTCGAGGTACACGGAGAAGTTGGTCCCTGCGGCCGGCCCCTCCCAGGTCGATCCGAAGGGGATCGTCGCAGTCCAGGCCCGTGGGGTCTGCGGGCCTGATGGGCGCGCAGGCGTTGTTCTTGGCCGTGATGTTCTTCTGCCGCTGGGTAGCGGCGACCGCGTCCCAGCCTTCGTACAGCCGGGTCAGCGGGCGGTCCACCGTACCCCCGGGGATGGACTTGCCTGCGACGACAGTGTGGTGGCGCTCGGGTTGTTGAGCGCCGTGTAGATGTCTGCCGCAACGGCCCCGTGCGCGGTGGAGCTGACGCCGTAGGTGAGGTTCGGCGTGACCTGGTCGAAGATCCCGCTGCCGACGGTGCCTTCGAGGTAGCTGGCCGAGTCAAGCCTGATCCCGGTGATCGCATCCCGGTAGTTGAGGATGCCGGGGCTGGTGACCATGGAGATGGGGCAGCGCGACACGAAATCCCGGCCGACTGCCAGGGACTTGTCCTGGTCGAACACGGTCGTGGCGACCGCGTTGCCGTTGGCTCGCCACTGCTCGATCGTCTTCGGATTGTTGGCGCTGTTGATGATTCCGCAGGCCGGATTGGAGCCGTCAGATCCGCTGTATCCCAGCGTGTCTCCGACCACCTCGAAGGCCAGGTCGTTGTGGTAGCCCACGAAGTCGAAGAATCCGAGATTGGCCTGGTAGTAGATCTCCCGGTAATCCTGCGGCGCCTGTCCCGCAGTGGTTTGCACGTAGCTCGTTGTTCCGACGACCTTCCCCGTGCTGTCCACCCAGTTGAACGCCTGCTTCTTGACGGAGCAGTACTGGAAGTGACTGACCACCCTCGCACCCTGCTGCCCGCCGAGGATGTTCCGGCAGTCGTTGATGGGGTCGTACGCGAGGTTCGTCCGCCTGCTGGGGCCGCCGTCCTTGTAACTGTCCAGGTTGACGTTGTACTTGGCGCCAGTGTGCTGGGCTATGACGTCGCCGTGCTCGGTCTGTGTGGCCCAACCGGGCTCGGCAGTCTTCCTCGAACGGTTCCGCGCAATGGTGTCGATCGGCACCCTGTCTCCTCTTGGGGATGGGGTGCTCTGCGTCGACGGTTTGATGGATCACAGTTGAGGTTGACCTTGGGGCAGGGTGGAGGCTCATCGCATCGGCACGACGCCGACCCGGGCACAACCGATGTGAAGGAGCAACATGTCCACCAACCTTTCCGGCCAGGGCCAGGATCGTCCGGAGCTGCAGAAGGCGATCGAGGAGTTGGCCGAGGCTGGCTTCGTCGGGATCCAGCTCCGGGTGAACGACGAGCAGGGCGAGTGGGTCGGCAGTGCTGGTGTGCGCGAGCTGGGCCAGAACGCCAAGCCGCTGACGAACGGGCACTTCCGCATCGGCAGCAGCACCAAGAACTTCGTCGCCACCTCGGTGCTCTTGCTGGTGGCCGAGGGAAGGATCGGCCTGGACGCCCCTGCCGATGACTACCTGCCCGAGTTCGGTCTCGACCGGAGGATCACTGTGCGGATGCTGCTGCAGCACACCAGCGGCATCTTCAACCACACCGGCGAGCTCTACGAGGACGGGACGATTGTGCTGGGGGTTCCCTGGCAGGGCAAGGAGTGGGTGGACAACCGGTTCAAGACCTACCTGCCCGAGGAGCTGGTACGGCTGTCGTTGTCCAAGCCGGCGCGGTTCGCGCCGGGGGCGGGTTGGAGCTATGCCAACACCAACTACGTGCTGGCCCGGCTGGTGGTCGAGAAGGTCACCGGCCGTCCGTTCGTCGAGGAGTTGCAGCGGCTGATCCTGGGGCCGCTGGGGATGACCGGCACCGTGGCGCCGGGCCCCTCGCCGGAGATCCCCGAGCCGCACAACCACGGCTACTACCGCTACGAGGACGTCGGACAAGAGCGGACGGTCGATGTCACCCGTCAGAACCCGTCCTGGGTCGGAGCCGGCGGCGACATGATCTCGACCACCCGGGACCTGCACACGTACTTCTCCGCAGTGATGGGCGGCAAGCTCCTGCCGGCCGAGCTGCTGGCCGAGATGCGCACGCCGGAGGCGACGGTCGGCTACGGCCTTGGAGTGTTCGCGCAGGAAACGGAGGGCGGCACCGTCTTCCACCACAACGGCGCCACCATGGGCTCGGCGGCGCTGATGTACAGCACCCCCGACGGCAGCAAGACCCTGACCGCCGGGCTGACCTGGGTGGACGACGCCGACCTGTCGATAGCACCGGCATTCCAGACCGCCCAGCAGCGTTTCGTCGACGCAGTGTTCTGCGGCAAACTGGGCTGATGAGGAACGGGGTCACGATCGGGCAGGCGGCGGCGTTCGTCGGCGTCACGGTGAAGACGGTGCGGCACTACCACAAGCTCGGCCTGGTCGCGGAGCCGGCGCGTGACAGCTCCGGCTATCGGCGGTACGGATCCGGCGAGCTGCTGCGCCTCGTGCAGGTGCGGACGCTGGCCGCCGCGGGCGTGCCGCTAGCCGAGATCGGGCCCATGCTCGACGCCGACGCCGCGCAGTTCGGCGCCGCGCTCACCGACGTCGAGCGGCAGCTCACCGAACGCATCGATGAGCTGGTCGCCCGCCGCGACACGCTGCTCCGGCTCGCCGACGGAGACCAGGCCCTGCTTCCCGACCGCGCCTGCGCGGTCCTGGACCGGATGCCCGGCCTCGGCTTCAGCCCCGACTACGTGGCCGCACAACGCGAGGCCCTGGTACTGGCCCGGGCGCTGGTGCCGGAGGGCTTCGACGGCTTCCTGACCCAACTCGAACACGGGCTGGACGACCCCGAGTACATCGACCTGACCAAGCGCGGCCAGGAGGCCGAGACCTGGGAACCGGACGACCCGAGGATCGAGGAGCTCGCGGCCGCAATGGCCGACCGCTACCTCGCCAACCCCGCGCTGCTGGGGGATCCCGCCAGCCTGCAGGCATGGGCCAAGGCTTCGGCTCAGTACAAGCTGATCAACAACCACCGCGAGGACCAGGCACCGATCTCAGCCCGGCTGACCGCGCTCACCGAGACCAGACTCCGCGCTGCGGGCCTACCCGTCCCCCACCGATGAGGTCCTGGAAGTTCATCGTGTCCCTGTATGTGATCGGCTGACAGTGTCGGCCGCGGTGTGGGGGTGGAGCACAGCGGTGGTCTGCCCCAGGCCGAGGCGCTTGTGCGACCTCAGCGCCTTTGGCTTTCGGTGCCCGACGAGCCAGGCGACGAAAGCCGGTCATGAGACTGCCGAGGATGGCCGCCCCGGCCGCGACCAGGGCGATTTTCCACTCACTCATGCCGGTGATCGTGCCACCCCATGCCGAGAGCGGGCGGTGGTCTCGCGGTCTCGGGTCGCATACGAAGTGGTTGTCCGGATTCGTGCGGCTGATCCTATGTCTGCCGGATTGTCAGTTCCTGGTTCTATCGTCGGTGTGGTTGGGCTTCTCCGAGGGTGGAAGGCGGACACGTTGGCGAACATCGTCTGGCACGGCGCGCAGGCCGCTCCTCGTCCGCCGGCATTCCCCCAGCCAGCTCCGCTGCCGATGCCTCCCCCGCCTGCGCAGACGACGCCGCTCTCTGCATAGACCTCCCCGGCTCCGGTCGCTGCAGTTCCACGGCAGCCAGGGTCCGCCGACCGAGCTGAGGGGCGGCTGTTGAACTGGGGGTCGAACGCGCACTGGGCGTCTGAGGTCCGGCCATGCCGACACTGCCACCACGCCGCGAATCTACGGGACGAGGAAGGGGCACCGTCGCACAAGACTTGCGCGGAGGCACGCACCACGCAGCGCAGTTGAGAGGGACCACTCGGCGGCCTGACCGCCCGGGCCCAGCCGCCACGTACGCTGGCACACGACGCCAAGAACGCCCAGGGGAGGCCCACGTGACCGCGCAACCCGGCTACGGCCTCGCCGGGTCCGTGCCGTCGATGCGGACGCTCGCCGAACTCTGTGCCGCTCCGGGGGGCTGGGGATCCCTGGAGACCTCCAGTCCTTCGAGCAGGAGCTGGCGGACGCGGACCTGGACGACGTCACGCACGTCCCAGCATGACTCAGGCCTACTGGCACCGGGTGCTGCTGCGGTGCGACCCGCAGCCGACGGCAGCCCTGACACGCAGCAGCGAGGAGGTTGCCTCCGAGCTGGCCCAGAAGCTGGGTGAGAGGAACGCTCGGTGACCCACGCGTTCTCCTGACGGTGCCTGCCTCACGGAGGACGAGGCCTGCAGCGCACCTCCGCTCGCGCGGAGAGGCCAGCCGGGTGTCCTCCTGCTTGAGGATCGCCTGCGGCCCACCTTCGCTGACGGAGAGGACCCAGCCACGGTCACTCTGGACCAGACCGGCACCGGCTCACCTCCGCTCGCGCGGAGAGGACAGGGGGTGGTCCACTGGTTCGCCCAGCGCTTCGGCTCACCTCCGCTGGAGCGGCGGTGAGCTGTGTTCCAGCCGTCAACTGCGAGTGACTCGAAGAGCCGTCAGCTTCGAGCGACTGCGGGCTGTCTTGTGGCAGAACCCGGCTGGCGGCCAGAGGTCGAGCGTCACCAGGCGGACCTTCGACCGGCTGTTCGTTCCGCGGCCTGATCTCGATCATGATTTGACGGACTAGCCCCATGTTCTTTGCCTGCGGCTTTGCTCGACGGCACGATCCGTCCGCCACCCTCTGGCCACGCAGAAGAGTCATCCACCGACGGAAGGTCGATATCCGTATCAAGGCATCGAGCACGGCTGCAGTTGCCGCACCGGCGCTGATACCCATCCTGGGTGGCGCGGCCCTGGCTACAGCCGGCGAGACGGGAGTGCAGGCACTCAATTGTCCCGGCTCCGGCGATATCACCCCAGGCGACAAGTGTACGACGTTGAGTAATGGCGTTCTCATGATCAACGAGACGAGCACTGGCTCGTTTGTGGGGCTGCAGTACTACAAGTCGGGCGGCTCTGCCGTGACCGCCCGCCTCGGCTATCTGCGGCAGGGTGTGAACCGCTGGAGTGGGTGGCAGTCGATGACGGCCGTCAATACGTAAGACGCTCAGTGGAGCGGGCTTTCGGGCGGGTGCTACCCGACGAACGGCCTGCTGAACACGAGCGGTGGGGCGACCTACCAGACTCCGGCGGCTGGTCCCTGCTGATTCCTCGGTGTCCGGTGGTCCACGCAGCTCGAGTGGGCTACCGGACACCGACTGGGCTCACGTTCACGTTCATGCAAAGAGAGTGGTCAAGTGCTGTACGCCGTCTTCAACGGGCACGGGATGTTCATCGCCCTGGCGACCTTGCTGTCGGCAACGGTCGGCTTCATCGTCTACAAACAGGCCCCCGAGTCCAGTGAGCACCGCGCTCTGAAGGGCTTCTTCGGAGCCTCGGTGACTGGCGTGGTGAGCTTGACGCTCTGGTCGACCGGATCCCCCGTTCATCAGCCGCGGGTGTGTGTGGTCAACCGCGATCTCATCGAACCGTTCACCACTGACCAGGGGCTGCTCAACGCGGGACTCTTTCTTCCGGTCGGGCTGCTGGGTGTCCTGGCAACCCGGAAAGTTGTCGGCACCGTCGCCTTCGGGGTCCTGCTCACCTTCGCGATCGAGACCCTGCAAGGTTCTCTCACCTTCCTCGGACGCGGCTGCGATTCCAGTGACCTGGTGATGAACTCCCTGGGTGTGGTCGCCGGCGCCGTCGCGGGATGGGCAGTCACCGTCCTGGAGAAGCCACGCGCCGGTTTCCTCCACGCCTGGCGTGCGCGGAGCACCTACGCGGCCGTGTCCACGGTCACCGCGCTCGCTCTGGTCTGGGCAGTCGCGATCGAGCCGCAGGTCGTGGACCGCACGCTGGGAATCGGGCGGGCGGACGCGGCTCAGGAGGCCGCGATCCGTGCGGTCGTCGACGAGTCCTTCGACGGGTACTACAAGGTCAGCCGCGTCGACTTCGCGGCCGGGCCGGACGGTACCGGCACGGTCATGGCCCAGTTCTCCGGGGGCGGCTCCGCCGAGCTCCGCTGGCCCGGCCGGGACACCTTCCAGGCCTACCTCGACATGACGAGCACGGGCGAGCCCAGCGGGTACCCGCTGCCCGGCGCCAAGGCGTCCCCTGTCGACGAGCAGCAGGCACAGGAGATCGCCGGCGCATATGCGGCTCGTCACGCTTCCTGGGGGCTGCGGGATGCGCGGCCGAGGACCACGAAAGTCGATGCGAACGCCGAGCTCGGCTGGATGACCAGTTGGCGTCGGCACGACGCGAACGGCGTCCTCATGCCCATGAGGCTCGACATCCAGGTCGATCGTGGCGGCCTCGTCACCCAGATCGTCATGACGAACATTCCGGACCCCCCTCTGCCCTCCCCCCCCCGCGTCCGGAAAGAGGGCGCGATCGCGGCCCTCCTGAACGCGAACAAGCAGGACGTAGCCAAGCCGCCGGCAGCTACTGCGGTGCTCAACCGCACCCTGCCCGACGGCACCGGTCCCCAGCTCCTGTCCGAACGGGACGAGGAGGGCTGGATCATCCTCGCCTTCACCTACATCCCCAGACGCCACCCCGATCTCGCCCCCGGCTCGCCCGACCTCCCGGCCGTCCTCGACACCGTCGCAGCCCTGCACGCCCCACTCACCCCGTGCCCCTACCCCCACGCCCCCGCCTTCACCGCCCACCCCGTCGTCGCCCACGCAGCCGACCACCACCACGCGATGACCGGAGACGCCCTGCTCCACTGCGACATCAGAGTCGACAACATGCTCCTCGGCACACGCCCGCCGTCGGCCGCTTCCTCCGCGGCGGCCTCGCCTACGGCACCGGCCTCAGCCTCGCCGGCACGCTCGTCTCCAGGGTGTGCCGACTCCAGTGACGCCGGCGGCGCATCCGCCGACCGCGTGACCGAGGGTGTCCTCACCCGGGCGTCACACGGCTGTCACTCCCGGATGAGCTCGAACGCCCATGCCTGGGGCGCGCCGATGCCCATAATCCCCAGCTCAAGATGAGGCGGGTGGACGATCAGCCTCGGCAGACCGGTCCCGTGGCTGGACGTCCCGCTCCTTCATGGTGAGGGCTGCAAAAGGAACACCGTCCGCCAAGCCCGCCCCGTCGACGTACGGGCGAATTGATCTGGTCCGCGTGTTTGACGACCACCCGTCCTATTATGTGAAGCTGGACCGATGCGCATCCTGGTTGTGGAGGACGACGAGAGCCTGGCCGACTCGCTGCGGCGTGGTCTGTCCGCCGAGGGGCACTGGGTCGACCTCGCCCACGACGGGCACCGCGGCCTGGAGCTCGCCCTCGGCGGAGACTACGACGCGGTGGTCCTCGACCTGATGCTGCCCGGGCTCAACGGCTACCAGGTGTGCGGCAGGCTGCGCCGCCTCGGCGACGCCACGCCCGTGCTCATGCTCACCGCCAAGGACGGCGAGTACGACGAGGCCGAGGGCCTGGACACCGGGGCCGACGACTACCTCACGAAGCCCTTCTCCTTCGTCGTGCTCCTCGCCCGGCTGCGCGCGCTCGGCCGCCGTGGCGGCGCCCGCGACGACCGCACCCTGCAGACCGGGGACCTCACCCTCGACGTCGCCGGCCGCCGCTGCCGCCGGGGCGGTACGGAGATCGAGCTCACCGCCCGCGAGATGGCCGTCCTCGCCTGCCTGCTCGCCCAGCCCGGCCGCGCCGTCGCCAAGCAGGACATCCTCGACGAGGTCTGGGACACCCCCACCACCGTCGACCCCAACATCGTCGAGGTGTACGTCTCCTCGCTGCGCAAGAAGATCGACGTCCCGTTCGGGCGGCGCTCCCTGCTCACCGTCCACGGCACCGGCTACCGCATGGCCACCGACGGTGGCTGACACCCCGCGCACCACCCGCCCACGCCGCGTCGAGCCGTCCCGGCTCGTGCCCCGGACCGTGCGCGGCCGCAGCGCCGCGGCGGCCGCCCTCGCCATGGCGCTCCTCCTCACCGTCGGCGGCGTCTGGCTGCACTCCCTGCTGCGCGCCAACCTCCTCGAGAACGCCAACGGCCGCACCGAACTCGCCGCCCGCAAAGTCGCAGCCCAGGCCGACACCGGCACCCTGCCCGCTCGGCTGCCCGCCTCCGAGGGCGGCGTCGACCTGGTCGTCGTCGTCGATGCCCGCGGCCACGTCGTCGCCGCCACCCGCGACACCGCGCCCGACGACGTCCCCGCCCTGACCGGCTTCCGCCCGCCGCCCGGTGAGGACAGCGCCACGCGCATCCTGCCCGGCGGCGAACGCAGCGATCTCGTCGTCATCCGCGCCACCACCCCCGGCGGCGAGGCCCGCTACGTCTACGGCATGACCGTCCTCAGCGACGTCGACGCCGCCACCGGAGCCATCGGCTGGGTCCTGCTCGCCACCACCCCGCCGCTCATCGTGCTCGCCGCCGCCCTCGCCTGGGCCGTCACCGGAGCAGCGATGCGCCCGGTCGGCGCGATCCGCACCGAACTCGACGCCGTCACCGCCCGCGATCTGGACCGGCGGGTTCCCGAGCCGCCCGGCGGTGACGAGATCGCCCTGCTCGCCCGGACCGTCAACACCACCCTGGACCGCCTGGAGCAGTCCGTCGGCCAGCAGCGCCGCTTCGTCGCCGACGCCTCGCACGAGCTGCGCGGCCCCATCGCCGCTGTCCGCTCCCGCCTGGAGGTCGCCCTCGCCGATCCCGGCGAGGCCGCCGTGCGCGCCGCCCTCGCCGACACCGAGCGGCTCCAGCAGGTCGCCTCCGACCTGCTGCTCCTCGCCCGCCTCGACGCCCGGCCCGTCGTACGGAACGAGCCCGTCGACCTCGCCCTGCTCGCCGCCGAGGACGCGGCCCGGCGCGGCGCCGCGCGCGCCCCGCTCGTGGTCGACGCGGACACGCCCGTACCGGTGCGCGGAGACCCCGCCCAGTTGGAGCGGCTCCTCGCCAACCTGGTCGACAACGCGCTGCGGCACGCCGCCGGCGAGGTACGGGTACGGGCCGCCCTGGAGCACGCCACCCCCGTCCTCGAGGTCACGGACGACGGCCCCGGCATCCCGCCCGCCGCCCGCGCGTACGTCTTCGAGCGCTTCGCCCGCCTCGACGCCGCCCGCACCCGGGACAGCGGCGGCACCGGCCTGGGCCTCGCCATCGCCCGTGACATCGCCCGCGCCCACGGCGGGGACCTGGTCGTCGCCGACAGCCCGCGCGGCGCGCGGCTGGTGGCGACGCTGCCGGGGTGCGCCGTCCAGGAGCCGCGGCGTTCCTGAGCGCGATTTCAGGACCTTCAGGAATCCTTCAGGGCCGTGCTCCGAGGATCGAGCGGTATGAAGCACCGTCGGGCGAAGAACACCGAGAAGGCGGACCTGAGGGCCGACCGGAGGGGCGAGCGGAGGGCCGACCGGCTTGCCGACCCGAGGGCCGCCACCGCCACCAGGGCCGGGGCGACCGGCGCGAGGAGGCGCACGCGCAGGCGGCCCCGGTCGAGAAGGTCCTTGATCGTCCGCGCACTGCTATGCACGGGCCTGACCGCCGCCATCTGCGCCGCCGGCGGGGGCTGGTACCTCTACCGGGACCTCTCCCAGAGCATCGGCGTCTCCACGGCCCTGGACGACGGCGCGCCCCGCTCGAAGCACGGCGACACCAACATCCTGCTGATGGGCCTGGACAGCCGCAAGGACAACAACGGCGAGGACCTGCCCGACGCGGTCCTCGACAAGCTCCACGCCGGCAGCTCCGAGATCGGCGGCTACAACACCAACACGCTGATCCTGCTGCACGTGCCCGGCGACGGCTCCCGGGCCACCGCGCTGTCCGTGCCGCGCGACGACCTCGTCGAGCTCACGGGAGTACCCGGACACGGCAAGGACAAGATCAAGAAGGCGTACGGCATCGCCAAGTACGAGGCCGAGCGGCAGCTCGCCCGGCGGGGCGTCACCGACCGGCGCACGCTGGAGCACGAGGGCCGCGAGGCGGGCCGCAAGGCCGAGATCCGTACCGTCCGCGACTTCCTCGGCGTGCCGATCGACCACTTCGCCGAGGTCAACCTGGCCGGCTTCTTCCACATCGCCGACGCCCTCGGCGGCGTCCCCGTCTGCCTCAACAAGCCGGTCAAGGACCACTACTCCGGCGCCGACTTCCACGCCGGACGCCAGACCCTCGACGGGCAGCAGGCGCTCGCCTTCGTCCGCCAGCGCCACGGGCTGCCGCGCGGCGACCTCGACCGCACCCGCCGCCAGCAGGCGTTCCTCGCCTCCGCCGCGCACCAGCTGAACTCCGTGGGCACCTTCACCGACCCCGGAAAGCTCGTCAAGCTCCTCGACACCGCCAAGAAGGACCTCGTCACGGACAAGGGCTGGGACCTGCTGTCGTTCGTCGAGAAGGCCAAGAACCTCTCCGGCGGGCACGTCGAGTTCGCCACCCTGCCCATCGCGGGCTTCGACAAGCACAAGGGCGAGGACGTCAACATCGTCGACACGGCACAGGTACGGGACGTGGTGCGCACCAAGCTGGCGAAGGCCCCCTCGGGCGCACCGGACCCGTCGGCCGCGCCGGGCGCGAAACCGTCCGGGGAGCCCGCCGCGAAACCCCCGGGCGGCGAGAAGGACGACGGCGTACGCACCCTGGACGGCGGGGGCATCCCGTGCGTGGACTGACCGCCGCGCTCGGCACGCGCCGCCGCGCCGAGGCCGTCCTGCTGCTGCTCGCCGTCGCGATCCCGGTGTACGGGTACGTGTACACCGGCGTCACGATGACCGCGTCGCCCACCGAAGGGCTCGCCGGGTTCGCCGCCAGCCTGCTGCTCCTCGCGCTCACCGCCCACCTGGCCGTACGCCGCTGGGCGCCGCGCGCCGACCCGCTGATCCTGCCCATCGCGTTGCTGCTGACCGGCATCGGGCTCGTCCTGCTGCGCCGCCTGGACATCACGTACGCGAAGAGGTTCGGCGCGGACCCGACCGCGACCGGGCAGCTGCTGTGGACGGTCGTCGGGGTAGCGACGTGCCTTGCCGTGCTGGCCGTGGTGCGCGACCATCGCCGCCTGCGCCGCTACCTGTACCTGACGATGGCGGTGGCGCTCGTGCTGCTGCTCGCGCCCGCGTTCTTCCCCGGCGACACCTACGGCGCCAAGCGGTGGGTCTTCCTGGGGCCGCTGTCCTTCCAGCCCGGCGAGTACGTCAAGATCATGATCGCGGTGTTCTTCGCCGGGCACCTCGTCCTCAACCGCGACGCACTCGCCCTCACCGGCCGCAAGGTCCTCGGCGTCCGGCTGCCGCCCGGACGGCAGTTCGGGCCGATCGTCACGGTCTGGCTGATCAGCCTGCTGGTGCTGATCTTCGAACGCGACCTGGGCACCTCGCTGATCTTCTTCGGCATGTTCGTGGTCATGCTCTACGTCGCCACCGAGCGCACCAGCTGGATCGTGTGCGGCCTGCTGATGGCGGCCGTCGGCGCGTTCGCCGTCGGCGCCACCGAACCGCACGTCAAGGGCCGTGTGATGGCGTGGCTGCACCCCATGGACATCTACCTGCCGGTCGAAGAGCGACCCGCGGGCCTCGTCTCCGACCAGGCCGCCCAGGCGCTCTTCGGCTTCGGCAGCGGGGGCGTCACCGGCACCGGCCTGGGCCTGGGGCACCCCGAGCTCATCGGCTTCGCGGGCCGCAGCGACTTCATCCTCACCACCATCGGCGAGGAACTGGGCCTGGCCGGCACCATGGCGGTCCTGCTGCTGTACGGACTGCTGGTGCAGCGCGGCATGAAGGCGGCCCTCGGGGTCAGCGATCCCTTCGGCAAGCTCCTGGCCGTCGGGCTGTCCGCCGCCCTCGCCCTCCAGGTGTTCGTCATCGCGGGCGGGGTTCTCGGCCTGATCCCGATGACCGGCAAGGCGCTGCCCTTCCTCGCCAAGGGCGGCTCGTCACTGGTCGCCAGCTGGGTGCTGATCGCGCTGCTGCTGAGGGTGAGCGACCGGGCGCCCGAGCCCCTGCCGCCGACGGGGTCGCCTCGGGACACAGGGGAGCGGGGGCGGTCGGCCGTCATGATGTGAGGGGGCCCTTGATCTGATGGTGGGTCGCTGTCGCCTTCCCGACAGCCGTACCGCAGGCCACGGAGGCCTTGCCGTGCACCAGCGGGTTCCGCACCGACCTGGGGCGCGACCGAAGAAGGAACGGGTGGCCTGCGCCGAAGCTCGCGCGGAGCAGTTCCGGGACTCGTCGGCGCGTGGGCGACGGTCGAGGACGAGCTCCTCGTCAACGCCTGACGGCTGGCTGTCCGTACCGACATGATTGGGCTATGGACTTCTAGCGAGAATTCCCTGGTGAGCTTCCGGGCGGACGCCTGCGATGCCATCGACAGTGCAGAGAGTCAATACAGGAGCAGGGTGGGTCAGCTCGAAGCCGATCGCGTCTACTCGGCGCCACTCCAACCCGTGCCCGTGGGACCTTTGGGCGACGTCCGAGTCAGCTGCGTGCGCGAGGAGCCGGCCACCCGCACCAAGATGCGCTTCGTGACAGTCCGCTCGGGCAGAATCGTCCTCAGGTTCGTGTACGGACCCATCAACGAGAAAGCCGCCTTCCCGAAAGAAATCGACACCGTGATCAGCACCTTCGTGAAGAAGGCCGAGGCGAAACCAGTCAAATAGGCCACCCCGAGCCCCACCGCCCCGCCTGGTGGAGGGGCTGACCCGCGCTCCCGCTGACAGGTGCGATCACGGCGGAGTCTGAAGGGTTCTCGGTGGGAACCCGAGGGTCGGTCGTCGTGCCTCGCAATGTCGGATCGGTAGGTTCGTGGTGAAAGTCGCGGGGCGAGCGCGACGGCAGCGGACGGGCATGGCCGGGTTGGGCCCCACAGTCACGATTGGTCGGGGTGACTGAGTCGCGCCGTCTCTCCGCCGAACGGTAGGCGCGTGACTCGGCTGGCGAGGAGCCAGGTGTCCTCGATCTTCCGGAACGTGTCCTCGTAGTGGCCCACGTTCGCGGGGAGCCTCGGAGGCACCATGCCATCGGTGTAGCCGTCGACCCGGTAAGTGGCAAAGTAAGAGGTTGCGGTGGCCGCCGACGCGGAATTCACCGTGACCAGGATGTTCGTAGACATGCGGCGTGACAGCCGGTCCTTGGGCCGCGAACCGAAGTAGCTGCGGAGTGCCTCACGCCCTTCCACTCTGCGGTCACCGTGAGGCCACTCCCACACCCCGTCAGGTGTGAAGAGGTCCGCGACGCTGCTCGGATCTCCCAGGTCAAGGCGGTGTACGAACTCGATGATCAGACGCTCGCAGGCTCGCTCGGCGAAGAGACGTTCCATCGGGTCAAGGGCTTCAGTCGACATCGTCAATTGCTACCAGCTCTGCATGGGGAATCGCGATGGCTTTTTGCTGCCGATCCCTCTGATCGTGGACGCGACGCCGTCTTTGACGTGGCACGACAGTCAGATCCCGCTCTCGACAGGTCGCTCCAGGAGTGCGCGGGTGGAGTTCGCATACCGGATCGCGGTCTTCTCGTCCCGGCCGAAGACCTAACGAG
Source organism: Streptomyces sp. NBC_01268 (assembly GCF_036240795.1). NCBI lineage: Bacteria > Bacillati > Actinomycetota > Actinomycetes > Kitasatosporales > Streptomycetaceae > Streptomyces > Streptomyces sp. NBC_01268. Next base: position 8,462,213 of record NZ_CP108454.1, read on the forward strand.
CTCGTGCACGGTAAGCGGTGTGACGTCGAGTCTCGAGTGGTTGATCATGGTCAGGGCTGTCGACCGATGTGATCGGTGAACTCGTTGCTGAGTTGGGCCCGTTGTGGCATGAGCGTCACGGGGCCAAGCTGGCATCTCGACCGCGGAAGCGAGCTGTGGGAGCCGGTGCGAAGCACCGGTTCGTGTTCGTCGACCGGCTCCTGGCCGTCCTCGTCGATCTCCGCCACGGGGCCACTCACGACGTGCTGGCCTGCTGGTTCGCAGTGGACCGCTCCACCATCACCCGGGCCATCGGCGAGATGTGGCCCTTGCTTGCCGAGCGGGGATGCGCGATCGGCCCCGGCGTCCGGCTGTGAACTCTGGCCGAAGTCATCGACCACCTCGGCGCCAGTGGGCAGGCCGGCATCATCGACGGCACCGAGATCCGGGTCCGACGGCTGGCCACCTGACGCAAGGACCGGGACAAGTTCATCTCGGGGAAGAACAAGCAGAACGCCGTCAAGGCCATGGTCCTCACCGACCAGAAGGGGCGGGTGCTGTTCTGCAGCCCAGCCAGGCCAGGCAGCTGCGCGGACATCACCCATGCTCGCCAGTTAGGGCTGGTCAAGCTCCTGGCGGACGGCCCAGCGGTGGAGATCCTCGCGGACGCCGGCTATCAAGGCCTCGGCGCCCAGACCGGCGGACGCGTGGTCACACCACCACACCGCAAGTTCAAGAAGGACGCCCCGGACTGGTACGAGGAAATGCATGAACGGCAGCGCAAGGCGCATTCATCCGGGCGGATCCGCGTGGAGCACGACATCACTCAGAGCACGGGCGCGAACAGGGGACCTCCGGACGCCGGCAGTGTTCCTGGTCGGGCAGGGTGACCGGCTCGACGCCCTGGGCCTGCAAGAAGTCGAACGCGGCGAAGTGGGACGGCTACCGGGCGGCCAGGGCAGGGCGGCGGGTGGCGGTCCGGTGCTGCAACGCCTCAGGCGACAGCCGGCCCGCTTCCGGATCCCACACCAGCGGCGCACCGTTCAGGGCCAAGCTGTCCGGCAGCTACTGCTCGACGGCCGCGCGCGGTCGGGGAACCGGTCCTGGATCAGAGATCCGCACCGGGTCTGCATCAGGACCGGGCCGCACGGTCCAGCAGGGATGAAGATCAGGGTGCGGTGCCCGTCAAGCTTCCGTTATGCCCTGTTGAACGGTCCGTGTGGGCGGCCGAAGACCGAGGTGTCCGGCCCCGGCGGGGGAGCGGTCCGTCTCGACCACGTCGGCCTCGCCGAGCTGAACAAGCTCATCACGACCGCCGGCGACCCAGACCCCGACGAGACGGACGACGCCGAAGACCTCCGCTACGTCGACGAAGACGAGGATGAGGAAGACGACGGCGACACGGCCTGACCTCGGCCCCGACGTTGCCTCCGAGGCCGACGAGATGATCCGGCTGATCGCCGCCTGCCGGAAGATGCGCCGCGCCGAGCGCCGCCGCGTCGCCCGCCGCGCCAGCCCCGAACTGCGCACCGCGCTCGCCGAGGTTGAGTACGCCATCGCACTGGAGCGCTCTCCGGGGGCGATGGCTGCGATCCTCACCGATGGCCGGGAGATGTAGGCGGCGAACCTTGCGCTGATCGACCAGCCGTTCCAGCGCATGGCGCGCGGCGAGCAGAGCAAGGCCCTGATCACCATGCCGCCGCGGCACGGCAAGTCCCGCCGCGCCGCGCGGTGGGCTCCGCTCTGGTACCTCGCCCGGCGGTTCGACCTCGTCAACCCCGACACCGGCGACCGCATCGAAGGCGGCCTTGTCGCAGCAGGTGTCGGAGGCGGCCTCACTGGCAAGGGCGTCAGCGGTCTTCGAGCCGGCGTGCAGGGCAAGGCCGATGCGGGATCCGTAGGTCTGGATGGCGTCGCGGATCCAGCGGGAGTGCTCTTCGGCGAGGTCGGCACCGTAGGAGGCGATCATGATGCGGTGGTCGGGGTGCGCCCACTTGGCGATCGTCGACGACCCGATCAAGGACGCCGCCGACGCCTAGTCGACGACGGTGCGTCGCCGTCGCTGGGGGTGGTGGACCTCCGTGCGTCGGGCTGCGCCGCCGGCCGCCGTGCCGCTGACGGCGACGGCGGCACGGCGGCCCCGTCTCTTCCGCGGCGCCCCGGTCTCTTCCGCGGCGGGTTCGTCGTTCCGGGCCGCGCGGGGGTCTGTGCCGTGTCCTGGTGTTTCGGTTCGTGTCCCGGCTTGTGTCCTTGTTCGTGCTCATGTGATCCCGCAGGCCAACGGGCCTTTCGCGGCCCTGCGCACCGTGCGGGGCCGCCTGCGGCGCGGCCTTGGCGATGCCGGCCGTGTCCTGGACAGCGCATGGAGGCCTCGGGGGTCACCCCGGAGACGGGGCTCGCTCACACCGGCGAGAAGAGCGGGTCCCGCCCGGCATCCGAGGTCTGGAACCGCTCGGCGAGCACCAGCCTCGAGTAGCTCCCATCCCGCCTTGGCCAGGACAAGGAGAAGACCATGGCTCACCGCCTGCAGTTCGACCCGGCCACGCCCGGGGGTGAGGCGATCGTCGTTCTGTTCAACCTGATCAAGGCCGACGAGGATCCGGGTGGGAGCTGGAACGGCGGCGACGTCGTCGACACCCTCGGCTACTGGTTCGGTGACCTCGGCGTCGATATCGACGCGGGCCCGATCAGCACGATGAGCCGGGACGAAGCTCCTGGTGCCGCTGCAGGGCTCGCCCCACCCGGGCGGGCCCTGCGACGTGCGAGGTCACGTGTCGTCAGGCGACGCGGAGCTTGACCTCTGCCTCGTACTCGTCGACGAACACCTCACTGAAGTTTTTTCGCACGCCGGAGCCACATGCCTTGATTGTCCGGCTCTGCTCACTCTGGGGCTTGATGGTGACGTGTGCGCACCGGTTGTCGGGCAGGGTGTCCTCCACCCACCCGTGGACGGTCAGGTGGCCCCACTGGTCGCACGTGAGCTGCCAACTCGCCTCCCCGCCCGTTGTCCTCGGGTGAGCCGAGGAGGGGCAGGTGACGGCGTAGGCCGTGCCTCCCGTCCCGACCACCATTCCCAGGGCGAGCCCCGCTGCCGCCAGCGCCGCTCCAAGAGCCCTCTTCACCACGGCTGATCCGCCTTTCGTTCGGCGATGAATGATCAGAACCTAGAGTGGGAGTCGCGGCCGTTGGTCCCCGATCACCACAACGAGTGATCATCCTTCCTCCGGAAGTGATCACCACGGGCGCCTATCCTCCTGCGGCCCAACCTCCGGCCGACCAGGAGAGACCCAACCATGACGACCACCACCGGGCCCGCCGGCGCCGTCTCTTGGCGGCCCGCGCCGTGGGGACGTCGGGATGATCCTGGAGAGTTTGGCCGGGAACGGCCAGTTCCGCCCGCTGGTGTCCGCGAGCAGGAGGACGGGGAGCTGGACGTCTTCGCCGGCAACCACACCTTGTAGGCCCTCCGCCCCACGGTTCCGGCCCCTAGGGCCTGGTCACCCGCGCCGGCGAGGAGGAGCGCTTGTGCGCCCTCGCCACGTCCGCAAGCGGGTGCCCGCCGCCCAGGTCGCCGTCTGCCAGTGCGACGACGCCACCGCCCGCCGCATCGTCCTGGCCGATAGCCGCACGAGCGACGCCGGCGGCCACGACGAGGGAGCGCTCGCCACGCTCCTCTCGGGCCTGGATGGTGAGGAGTCCCCCGGGCCGTTTCCGGTCGGGGGGCTCCTCGTGTGCGCACCCACGACGGTGCGGGCGGTGTTCACCTGTGGGGGCCCCGGCGGCGGGGGATGCCGGAGGGTTCCGGTGAGTGAGCGTGTCCCACTCGCTCCACCTCCGTGTGCCCTCGATGCCGCCCGTCATGCACGCGGAAGTGCTGGCGCGCACGGAGCCCCTTGGTCACGGGGTCTGACCTGCGGGCCGCTGGCTTTGGACGGTCAGTGGGGACAGGGGTGTGCGGCTCGTGGTCTGGGTGGCCGGCGGGGTCCTGCGGCCACTATCGCCGTCCCCGCGCCGAGCCGCGCGCGGTGTCCGGTCGGCGGCCAGGGGGGCGTCGGCCGGTGTGGCCTGTCTGTGACCGAGCCCTGTCGGCGTGGTCACGGTGCTGCCGACGCGCACCGCGGTTCACCCGCCCGGGTGGTTGGTGGCTGGTGGTTGGCGAGGTTGTGCGGGTTATCGCCTTGTCAGGCGATGCGCAGGATGCTCTTGCCGTAGGTGGCGCCCTCAGCGAGCCGTTGTACGGCGGTGGCCAGGTCGGCCAGTTCGTATTCGGCGGTGATGTCCACGTGCACCGTACTGTCTGAGACGAGACCGAGTGCGCGGCGGGCGCTGTCGGCGAGGCGTTCGGGGTGGGTCCGGCTGAGCAGGTTGCTGTTGTAGGTGATCAGTGACTTGCCCTGCATGAGCAGGTCGTTGGTGTCGGCCAGGACGGGTTCGTAGGTGCTGAGGTTGCCGTACACCGCAAGGCGGCCGTGCGGTGCAAGCTGCTCCAGGCCGGTGCGGCGGGTCGAGCCGCCGACCGGGTCGAGGATCACGTCGAAGCGTTCGTCGCCGAGCTCGGTCGGGAACTCTTCGCGGAGCACGACCTGGTCATAGCCGAACCGGGCCGTGTAGTCGGCTCTGGCCGCACTGCCGACGACGCCGACGATCCGGTCGGCCCCGGCAAGCCGGGCGAACTGGGCGGCGAGGGTGCCTACCGAGCCGGCCGCGGCATGGATCAGCACGCTTTCGCCGGGCCGTACTCGAGTCGCGGTGTTGATCAGGTCGTAGGCGGTCGGTGCGGCCCAGCCGAGCCCCCCGGCCGTCCGCAGTGGCAGGTCGCCGACGTCCAGACTGAGGACGGCGGGCGCCACGACCACCTCGGCGCAGGCGCCCGCAGCGGTCAGTGCGGCCACGGGTGTACCGATGCGGTCATGGTCGATGCCCTCGCCGACCGCGGAGATGTACCCGGACGCCTCGAATCCGGGGACGAAGGGGCGCGGGGCGGGGAAGTGGCCGTCCCGGAGCATGGTGTCCCCCCACTGGATTCCGGCGTAGGCGACCTGGATCGCCACCTCGCCGGGGCCGGGAGCGGGCTCATCGAGTTCGGCGACCTGGTAGTGGCCCTCGGCGTCGAGAAGGACAGCCTTCATGAGTACAGCTCCTTGCGTTGACTCAGTATCCTGATACTGGAACCTAGGTGTATAAGGTTCCTGAGTCAACCCATGAATCTGTTAGTTGAGTAGGAGTGCATCGTGGAAACCCCGGTCGAGGAGTCCCTCTGTACCCGGATCAGGCGGTCGGAGCAGGCGTTGATGGCGCATCACGAGGCCGTGCTGCGCGGCTACGGGCTGACCATGACGCAGTACACCGTGCTGCTGGCCCTCTCGCGTGAAGGCGGCATGTCCGGCGCCCAGCTGGCCCGCTCCTGCGGGGTGACGCAGCAGAGCATGAGCAGTGTGCTGACCAACATGGACGCCAAGGGACTGATCCGCCGCGAGACGTCCCCGGTGCACGCCAAGGTGCAGATCGCCACCCTGACCGATGAGGGTCAGACCGTCCTCGACCGCGCCTACCAGGAGGTGATCATCCTTGAGCGCGCACTGACCGACGCGTTCACGCCCTCCGAACACGCAGCACTCTGCGAACTCCTGGAACGAGCCACTGCCGTGCTGATCCAGCAGACGCGCCACGCGACGGCCCCGCCCGCCACCTGAGTCCTCAGCCGCCGGACGCGCACGAGCCCCGTCCCTCCGTACGACCCCGGAAGATTCGGCTGACCTGCCTGCGAGGTCTGCCTGCCCTGCCGCGCCCGTGGTGCTGACCGCGGCTGAGTGCCACCGGCTGAAGAAGAGGGCCTACGGCCACCAGCCCCGCACCAGATGCAGCAGCGGGCGGCGACCGCCTTGCCGGCGGCTCGTGGCCGTAGCAACGCCCGGATAGCCACCGAGACCTGTTTGCGTCGTCAACGGTGACGTCTGCGACTTCTGGGTCTTCGGCCTCTTGCGCCGCGCCTGGCACCCGTCGGCCATGCTGTGATTTGCTTGCGGGTCGGGGCCGGATCCTCGGTCGACGAGCGGTGCATCACCTGGCTCGGGACAGTGTTCTCGAACATGTCACAGGTCTCCAGCGCCTTCACCTCGGCGACGAGCGTGTGCTCGCCTGCGGTGGTCAGGTAGTCGGGGTGGCGGCCGGTGCCGAACTCGGGCTCCACCGCGAAGGTGTAGCCCGCTCGCGGAGGTAGCGGGCGACACGCGCTTCAGTCACCTCGCCGATCCCGGGTGGCTTCACGCGGGCAGCATGCCCGAGTCGGCCCTGCCCGGCCGCAGCAGGAATCTGTGGATCTCCGCCATGCCGGGCGCGTAGCCGTCGGAGGTGTCCACCAGGAGCTTAGGGGCGGCCAGGCTGATGGGAATGAACCGGTCAGGGTCGTAGACGCCGGCCTCCATGTCGGCGAGCAGAGCCTTGTCTCCATGGGCGACCCGGTGGCGGTCGCTGTGCGCTCGGTCGGCGATACGTCGGGCGATGGCTGAGGCGGGGGTGGTGCACCGGATGATCCGTAGGTCGGCGAACTCCGCGAGCGGCTCCAGCCCGGGGCGCCAGAGACGGTCTTGGAAGGCGGCTTCGGCGACGACGGTCGTACCCGCCCGCAGGAGTACGGCGATCGCCGCGAAGAACGCCTCCAGGGCCGGGATGTCGAGCGGGTTGTCGCCGACGGAATCCCCGACTTCTGGGCCATGTACAAGACGGGCAACGTCCGCTTCTACCGAGGCGGACGCACCTCACATCAGGCCTCCTACGGCAACGTCATCCAGACCGGTGACGACCTGTGGACCGACAAGGTCACCTTCGGCTGATCCAAGCCGGCGCCGACGTGTTCGATCGGCGGCGCAACAGCGCCGCCGATCGAACAGCAGCTGCAACGGCCAAGCCGCAGAGCCGGGCCCGGACCTTTCAAACTGGAGGGTGCCGGTTCCGGGGGCAACGCCCCTCTACGGAAGCGGACCACATCCGCGCACCACACGGGAGACACACCTGCACCGCGCCGAGTCAGCTTCACGGCACTCAGGGGCCACGCACCGCGTGGTGGCCACCGGGCCGCCGCACGCCAGTGGTCAGAGGGCCTGCTCGTAGCTGACCGTGGCGTCAGGGCAAGACTCCGCGAGCCTGGTCAAAGCGTCCCGCTCGCCGGCATCTGCAGCCAGGCTCCAGCGCAGCTTGGTGCCGGCCCACTCGGACAGGTACCGGCACACCGGTTCGGGGACCGGGGGGAGCCAGGTCTGCGGGTCCTGGTCGGCCTTCTGCCGGTTGGACCGCGCGGTTCACCGCGACCAGACTCGTGGAGGCGTCCTGGTCGTTGGCGTACGCCTCCCTGCGCTGCGCCGTCCAGGCGCTGGCGCCAGCTGGCGGGGAGCGTCATTCGAACCGTGCGGTATTCGTGCCTGGCGCGGTTGTCTGAGCGCTTCGCACCAGTGCTCCTACTGGTGCGCCTGCGCGGCGAGGAGGTCCTGTACTGGTGAAGAGGCGTTCTCGATGCGCTATTCCATGAGATTCCGGGGGCCGCTCCGGAAGTCGGCTCAGGAGTCCGTGCGTTGCTGCTCTTCGTCCTTCGCGGTGGGGGCGCGGTCAGGCTTGGGCGCGGTCATGTCGAGAAGGATCATGGCGTCGTAGTCGGGGGTGCCGAGTTCGACGGTGTAGACGCCGAGACGTTGCCCGGGGGTGCCGTCGAGGAACATGGACTGGCCCGTGAGGTGCATGGTGCCGACCTGGGGGTGGTGGAAGGTCTTGCGGGCGGGCTTGTTGCCGGTGACCTCGTAGCGTTCCCAGAGCCTTGCGAAGTCCGGGCTCTTGAGGAGGAGCTCGCCGACGAGGTTGGTCAGGTCGGGGGCGTCGGGGATGGTGCCGGCGGTGGCGCGCAGGCGGACGACGCAGGCGCGGACCTGGCGGTCCCAGTCGGGAAACAGGTCGCGTGAGGCGGGGTGGAGGAAGAGGTAGCGGGCAAGGTTGCGCTGCTTGACCGGCCAGTCGGCCAGGCCCGTGTAGAGGGCGAGCCCGCCGGGGTTGGAGGCGAGGAAGTCCATGCTGCGGCTGACGATGTACGCGGGGTTGGGGCGCATCGTCTCCAGGAGCAGTTTGAGGTGGGGGTGCACGGTGCGGCTGGGCGCCGGGGGCGGTTCGGGGGCGTAGCGGGCGGCGTGGACGGCGAGCTCGCGCAGGTGCTGGTGTTCCTGGTCGTCGAGGTGGAGCGCGCGGGCGAGGGCGTCGAGGACGGCGGGGCTGGGCCGGGTCTCCTTGCCGCGCTCCAGGCGCACGTAGTAGTCGATGCTGATCCCCGCCAGGGTGGCGAGCTCTTCGCGTCGCAGGCCCGGGGTGCGGCGCAGGCCGGCGCCGATGGTGAGACCGACCTGTTCGGGGCGTGTCTGGGTGCGGCGGTAACGCTCGGTGGGGGGTTTGTTGGTGTGTCGGGTCGTTGGTGGCCTGGGGTGTTGTGGGTTTGTTGAGAGGTTGAGTTGGCGGTTCGACGGGGTGGCTGTGGTGTGTGGGCTGGGGATATGTGTTCTGTGTTGAGTGGGGCTGGGTGTGTTGTAGGTAGTTCTAGCGTGTAAAGGCCCGGTTGGTGTTTGTGCTGGTCAGGGCTGTTCTGCCTGTTCGGCGGGGTGGGCTTATCGGCTTCGGCGGGGGCGGTGGTGGGTTTCGGCGAGGTGGTCGAGGCGGATGGCGTCGAGGGTGGTCTTGGTGATGCGTTCGGTGCCGTCGTGGATGGCGGTGATGGCGGCTTGTCGGATGAGCCTTGTGAGGGATCCGATGCGGCCGGCGGTGCGCTGGTGGAGGTAGGGGGCGTGGCGGGGGAGGGTGCCGGGTGTGTGCTGGTGGAGGTCGAGGTTGTTTTCGATGTCGGTGATGACGTCGCGGAACGGGTGGCGGGTGCCGTGGCGGGCGGGGAGGGGACCGCAGTCGACGAGGGTGGCGCGTCCGGCGAGCTGGGCACCCCGTGTCCCGCTGAACAGGGGTGTTTCGGTGACGTTGATGCCGGCGTAGACGAACGTGGCGGGCAGGCGTTCGCTGAGGTCTTTGATCAGATCGGCGGTTTGGGCGCCGGTGGTGGTGCGGGGGTTGAGGCGGTGGATCTCGTCGATCATCACCAGCTGCACACCGGCTTGGGTGTAGGTGTGGCAGACGGCGTCGGTGATCTGGGTCTGGGTCATGCGCGCGGTGGTGGGGATGCCGAGGTAGCGGGCGAACTCGGTGACGAGGGTCTTTGCGGTCGCGCCGGGCGGGACGAGGACATACGCGACGGGTACTGCTGCGTGTGCTGATCCGGGCGGTGCGGGGTTTTTGCGGGTGTGGGCGAGGTGGCAGGTACGGCCGACGTTGAGGAGTGCGGTCGTTTTCCCTGCTGCGGCGGGTCCGGTGACGATCAGTGAGGGCCGTGCGGTGGTCTGCTGGTGGCGGCCGAGGATCATCAGGGTGCGGACCTGGGTGGCGAGCTGGCTGATGGCGGGGGTGCGGATGGTGACGAACGCGGAGTGGTAGGCCAGTCGTTCTTCTGTGCTGCGGGGCGGGTCGCCGGGGCTGGGCGGGGTGGGTGGGTCGGTGGTGGCGAATCGGTGCCAGCCCTGCCAGGTGGTCAGGGGCCAGGACAGCTCGGCCTCGCCGCTGTCGTCGGTGCCGCCTTGTGTGCTGCTCGCGCTTGTCTGGCCGGGGTTCACCATGTGGCGGCTTCCTCGTGCGCGTTGTAGAGCCCGAATCCGGTGGCCGGGGCGGGGCTGACGTCGTCGGGCAGGTCGTCGAGGTCGTCGATGCTGTCGTCGTCCCGCTGTTCCGGGCTGCCGGCGGTTGCTTCGGTGCCGTGGTTCCCATTGCGGGCTGTGGGAAGCGGGATGTGAGCGGTGCGGGCCATGAGGGCCTGATCCGTTTTGGTGGCGTGGCCGCTGTGGACGCGTCGCATGAGCTGGTCGAGGGCGTCGGCGAGGCTGGCTTCGTACTGCTCGGCGTCACCGTGGCTGCCGTCGACGGCCTGGGTGCGGATGTGCTGCCAGGTGCGTTCGTCGAAGGGCCGGTGGACGTGGTCGCGGTGGATCCACGGAATCTCGGTGAGTTCACCGTCAGGCAGGCGCACCCAGATCTGGCGTACGTCGTGGGGGTTGTAGTGGATCTCCCATTTCCCGCCGCGGCCGGCGACGGGGGAGGCCTGGCCGCGGTGCGGGGCGAGGAGATCGGCGTCGTAGGTGCGGTGGTGGATGGTGATGCCGGCGGGGGTGATGGCCTGCCAGCGCACGGGCAGCAGTTCGAGGTAATCGCGCCCGGTCAATGGGACGGGTACGTGTCCGGCGACGGCGACGAGCACGCCCCACATCTCATTCGGGGTAAGGGCCTTCTTGGGCATCATCGGGTGGCGCAGCCCTTCGTGAGGCCGGTGGTGGTAGTGCACCAGCCACTCATCGAGGAGGTCCTGCAACTGGGCGACGCTGTAGCAGGCGTCTTTCTCGGCATCGGGGCCGCGGCGGGTGACGTCGGATCCGGTGTAGCCGGGCAGGTGCTGGCAGAACAGGGCGTTGATGGAGCCGAAAGTCCGCTCGACGATGCCCTTCGCGGTGGGAGCGCGGGGCGGGGCGGGCTGGACGCTGATGCCGAGGGTCTCGCAGGCGGCGGTGAACGCGGCGGAGACGAAGACCTTGCCCCGGTCGACGACGATCGTCTCCGGCAGGACGACCGGCCGGGCCGCCGCACCGGCCAGACGCTCGTCCAGCGTGGCCAGCCGCTGGTGGGGGAGCGCGCGGGCATGGTCCATGCGCAGGATGTCCGGCCAGGCCGGCCTGGCCGGGTGAGGGACGGCCATCTCCGCCAGCAGCAGGGCCGCGTCCACAGCCTTGGTCGCGCTCGGGCACAGCACGGCAGCCAGGATGGAGCGGGTCGCGACATCGACAGCGATGGTCAGCTCGGGCCGGGCCAGGCGCCCGTCGTCGAAGAGAGCCAGAACATCCAGGCGGGTGGTGTCGATCTGGACCTGCTCGCCCGGCCGCAGCGCCGTGGCAGGGGTGAAAGCCCGCCCCTCGACACTCGCAGGCACCTGCCGCACCGGGCCACTGGGCAGCTCACCGGGGCGGGCGAGCGTGGTGACGAGCCGGTACAGCGTGGCCTGGGACGGAACGGGCACCGCACCGGGGCCGTGCCGCTCCTTGAGAATCTGGTTGATCAGCGGGAACAGGCCGCTGATGGTGCCCCTGGAACGCCCGCGCCGGCGGCGCAGCGCCTCACGGACGGCGGCGACGACCCGTTCGTCGCAGCGCCCGGTAGGGCTGGAGGCGCGGGTGGTGCGGTGGTCGAGCAACCCCCACAGTCCCTGCTTGCGGTAGGCCAGGCGCATGCGCTGCACCGTGGTACGCGACACCCGCCCGAACCCCAGGGCGGTCAGCTCCTCGGCCTTGGCCTGCTCCCGCTCGGCCAGCGTGTGCCGTGCGGGGTCGTACTGCTCCCGCACCACTCCACCGCTGCCGGGCCCGTCGGCAAGGCCGCATTCGACTTCCCTCACGTGCCGCTGCCAGGCCAGGGCCTTGTTCCGCGCCGCGGCGGGCGCGGTCTCGAACAGCCCCCACTGCGGGGCCGCCTGCGGTGCGTCGGCCCCGATGACGCTGAAGCCGGGATCGGCGAACAGGTACCCGGCGAGCACCGCCTCGCCACCGCCGTCCGGGCCGACGAGGTGAACGGTCTGCCCGGACAGGGCGGCCACCTGCCACTTCACACCGCGGAAACAGACATGCGCCCCGACCGCCACGGCCGGCCGCGCAGTGCGCCGCGCGCTCACCCGGCACCTCCCGTCCCGCCCAGACCGTTCCATCCCCTGGGACCGACAAGGACGCACTCGTGCAGCGGCACCTCCAAGTCCGTGGTGAGCTGTCCGTGCCACAGGGCGTGGAAGACGACGGGAAGAACCTCGATCGGGTCACCGACAGCTTCGGCTCCCTCCAGCAGCGGCCGTGGCCGCGCGAACACCTCCACAACAGCGGGCGTCAGGCCCAGGCGGCCGGCGTTGCGGGGATGGCGGTAGCCGGCCAGCCACTTCAGATTGGCGGCCGGCACATCGTCGAGCGGCGCAAGGCGCCGGTAGTTCCAGCCGATCTCCTCACACGCCTCGCCCATCGCTTCGGCAGCCTTCAAAGCACGGTCGCCGCCGGCTTCTGGGTGGCTGGGGCAGTCGGCCAGCAGACCCGTGCCGTCGCGGTACCGGACGAACAGCTGCGGCACCCAGGAACGCACCCGCCCCCGATTGTCCCGCCACAGCAGCCGCACCGGACGCCCCGCGAGCCCGGTCACATGCGGGTCGCGGTCCAAGACCATCAGCTGGGTACGCATCGCGTTCGACCCCGCAGCCACGTGCCGCCCGGTGGTTGCTGACCACCACAGGCCTGGCCCCCAGCGCCGCCCCGGGATCACCGGGAACGCCGACACCGGCGGCAGCTCCTCGAACGCCGCGGTCATGGCGGCATCCGCCCACCGCTGCTGGACCGGCTGCCCCACCGGATCGAGGAACACCGCCTCGAACCCGCACCCTCGATCCACGGCCACTCGCCCTGCCCGGCCTCCAGGCCGGGTCGCCCCTGTGCTGATCACCTGCGTCAGCCAAGCCGCTCCCGCCGGCAGATATCGCTGTTTTCAGGATTTCTGCCACAAACGAGTGCCCTATCAGCTAACAGGTGACACCCCGTCCCGTCGTTCTCAGCCGCCGTCTTCCCGCCCGCCTGTCGTCAGCATGCTCCTAAGAACCTCGACGGGCACGTCCGCCCACCGGGCCACCTCCTCCCATGGCACCCCGCCGTTCACCGCCGCCACCGCGGTCCGCTTCCAGGCCGCCTCGATCAGACCGGCGCAGTGACCGAGACCGCGCAGCAGTTGCTGGGCTACATCGGCGGTCGGCCCGCTCTGCACACGGCGCAGCTGAAGCAACTGTTCCTCAGCACTGTCGACGAGACTGCCGATCCGCGCCCGCTGCTCGGGCGGCACCACCGCCCGCCACATCGTCCCCGAGCCCGGCGCCCGCTTCTCCTTGCCCAGCACCCGAAGCTGCCCGGCCATGGTCACCGGCTGATGCTCCTGGCGCACCCACCACGGATCGTCCGCGTACCCCGGCGGGCTGCCGGTTCCGCGGCGCCGACGGATGACGCCGCCCATCCACGCGATCAACGGACCGCCATGATCCGTCGCCGCCAACGGACCAAGCCACGCGCGCCCGACCCCCTCCCCGAGCCGGCGGCAGAACATCCCGTCAGCGGGCAGCGCCCGCGGCCGCCCCGCACCACTGTCCACCCACACCAGCTCAGACATGCCCGGATCCAGCAGAGCGTCCGCGACCGCCACCACCTCAGGGAAGACGACCGCATCCCGCCCCACAACCCGCCACCACTCCAGATCACCACCCGCATCCCCGCCCGCGACCTGGTGCAGCCGCCGCGGCCAGACCGTCTCCTGCTCCCAGCCATACGCCTGATCCCACCACCGTGCCACCACCGCCCATGCCAGAGCGAACACCCGCTCCGGCTCGGCCCCGGCCCGTACGGCCCGCCGCGCCACCCCCCTCCACCGACGCTGCGCCGCGACCACCTCCGGCAGTTGCCGCACGTCCAGGTACTCACGAGGCTGGTCGGCGTCCGCGTCCAAAAGCCACCGCCCATGCCGCACGCACACCCGATCCCACCGAGGGGCGTACCGCATCGTCCGGAAAGCTGTCCCCGTGCGCCGGGCCGCGCACAACCGACAGCCAAACGCCACCGGCCCAGCAACAACGCCGCCAACCCGCCACGCCGCCGCTGGCACTCCATCCCCCTCGGCCGGCAGCTCGCCGTCCTGCCCCGCCCAGGACGGCAGCGCACGCGCCAGCACGTCCTCGTCGACGCCGCACAGATCTGCCAGGAGCTGACGCCCGGTTGCGTTCAGCAGCACTTCGGCGTCAGCCCGACAGGCGCCGCCATCGTGATTGGGCTGATGGTTGTGCCAGTGCCAGCAGGACCGCAAAGCCTTCGCTTCCAGCCCGTAGCAGCTCGCGATGCGGCAGATCAGCGACGAGGCCGTCTCCCCCTGCAGGGGAGCGGTCCGCAGGAGGCCAAGGTGATGGAACACTCCACCACAGTGCCGTGTTCGCAGCCCCGGACGGGCACGTTCGCAACGGATGCCTAGAAGATCAAACGAACCGGATGAGGAGCCGTGAACGACGTCGTGGCGGAGCTCCCGCCACCGCACGCGGCACGGGACCCCCATGTCCAAGGCCCTACAACGCTGCGGTTGGTCACTAGACAGTTCGCGGTGCCCCAAGAAATCCGCTGACACCCCTCGCTCGGTTCCCTGTATGACTGGCGTGGAGAGCCAGACAAGGGAGGCAGCCGTGGGGAAGGCGTCGTCGCGGAAGCGGGCAACGAAGGCAGGCGGTACCCGGGATCACACAGTGCCGCAGATGTACCTGAAGCACTTCGCTCAGCACGTCGCAAGCCGCAAGTACGAGTTGAACGTGCGGCGGCTCGACAAGATCGATGAGCCATTTCCCGTGACGCCCCCCGGCATCGCCGCCGAGACCGGCTACTACTGGGGGATCAGTGCTGAAGGGGTCCCGCACCACGCTGTCGAGGAACTGTTCACCTCCCTCGAGGGACAAGCCGAAACAGTGCTGAAGGTCCTTCTGAACGACCCGGACTGGGCGTTCACGCCGCGCTGGCCGTTGAGCCCGGACCAGCGCCATGTCCTCGCATGGTGGATGGCTGCTCAGATCTTGCGCACGACGCGCCAACGAAAACGGCTTACCCACCAGCAGGCCGAAGCGCCGGATATCACCAGCCTCCCGCAGGGAGTGCACACGCTCGCACAGAACAACTCCCACCTGCGCTACATCGTCGAGAACATCGCCACGCTGGCGCTTCGCCTGGAAGCACGTCCGTGGGCGCTGGGCTTCAGCGACATGTGTCTGCTAACCAGCGATACGCCAGTCGCCATATGGAACCGCCCCGACGACGAAGACCAACTGCGTGCTGCAGCAATGAGCGACATCCTGCTCCCGCTGGACCCTCACCGCTTTCTGTTTCTACCCAGCCCCGCTACCCGGGGCACCGACCGGCATAAGCACGTAGACCACCTGATGCACGCCGAGGGCGCCACCGGCTTCGCACTTGTGGAGGTGGCGTACGACGTAGCTGACCAGTTCGTGATCCACCACCCGCAGCACGATCCCTGGAAGCATTGGAAGCCGAACAGCCCAAGTCAGCCCAAGCCTTGGGAGGGGCAGACACATTCCGCTCCTCAGTACATCTTGAAGTACGCCGCTTTCCCGCCCAGCCTGAACATCGAACGTCGCTGGACCGTGGAGCATCCACCGCCTCGTTCCCCAGACACGGCCCATGCCTGACCCGCGAGACGCTGCCAACTATCTGGCCCGAGCAGTCCGGCGTGCCTGAGTGACGGCCGGGGGACGTAGAAGGTGCACGTGCTGCGCGTTAGCCTCTCGGCATGGATCCTCGAGCGCCCTTCCACCCAGGCGATGGCCGTCAGCGCTATGCGGGCCCTGCTGTCGTTGTCATGCCTGACGGTCGCGAAGTCGCGGTCACCGCGTCCCTCGTTCTGCGCTACGACCCGCTCCGGAGCGACAACCGCGAGTCGGACCGGGACAGCACCTGGGCTGGCAGCATCACACTGGCAGATCCGGGAAGCCGCGTTGACCTCTTCGACGCGGACCCGGGAGTGCTCCGCTTGCCCGATGGGCGTGAGAGCGAGTTCATGGCGACAAGCGGCCATTCTGAAGTCGGCGTTGCAGGGCTTGGTCCAGCGCCCTTCGCTTCGCAGTGAAGTCTGTTCCCCACAGCCCGCTGCCCCGGGCAGATGAAGAGGGTGTTCACCGGCCTGAGCACCGCCCTGGACGCAGGGTGCGCCGGTTTCGCCCAGGACGACGCGGAGCTGGCTGAGGAGTGCGCGACCGCGCAGGCGCTCCTGGCGGAGCTGGGGGACAGGGTGTGCCGGACCGTGCCCGCGCAGGGTGCCGGTGTGAGTGCCGAGGCGATCGTCGCGGCGATCCGGGCGGACCCCGCCGTGGCCCGCGCGGCCGCCGCAGCCCTCGCCGCAGACGCCTGAACGTCTCCCGGCGGCCGTGCGCGTACCGCAGCCGTAGCACCGTATTCGCTTTCCGCATCGGATCACGCTGCCCGCTTCTAGCACTGGCCGCCCTCGCGTGGGTCTTCGCGGAACACGTCCGCGCCAGCCGTCTCATGGGCCTGTGCGAGCTCGCCGTGCGTGGGCTGCCCCGTCGCCGCATTCCCGCCCGCCTGAGGGGGCTGCTACGGCAGTCTGTACGCAGGAAGCGACACCTGGAGCGTGATGTGGCCCCTGCACTGAACCTGATCTGTGATGGATGCCGAAAGCCCATCGCCGACGACGACGGATACCTCTGGGTGGACACGACGGAGGTCCGTCGCACCGAAGAGTCCGTGCGCGCATGGGAGTCCGAGCGAACGGACGCCGATGGATCCCTCTCCTTCAGCGGGGGCGACATCTTCGACTACCCCGAGAAGGTGCGCTGGCAGGCACACCACGCTCGCTGTGATCCGGCACCAGGCGCGGGCGCCTACGACATCCCCGCGGCCAAGATCCGGTCGTGGGAGCAACTCCTGGACTGGACGGCCCACCTCATGGAGAAGGCGTGGCTGCCGCAGACGGACTGGGACGACTGCCTTCGCGGTGTCCACCAAGGTGGTGGCCGTCTCGTGCTGGCGGTAGAGGCCGGTGCCCCGATTTCCTGATGGGATGTCGGTGCCCTCTGCGAGGATCGACGGATGGCCGACAGCAGGGATCGCTCGCTTCTTCGACGGGCGGTGCGCGACGTCGTCGCTCTGCTCGGAGGGCACTCACACCCCAGACTGAACGCGGCCTTCGCGGAGCTGGGCATGCCAGAAGTTCCTGAGGAGGGAACCAAGGCAGAGCGGTTGGAGCGGAGCTTCGCGCAGGTGACCGACAGCGATCTCCCGCTCGTGGCGACCCGTATCTTGGCCGCAGGTCAGGGGAGTCGTCCGCAGAGATTCCGGATTGAGGATGCGCTCTGGGCGGAGTCCTCGCCGCCGGAGATACCCGCGAGGATCCGGCGCGAGTTGGCCAGGCACCTGGACCTGGACGTGATGACGCCCAGCGAGAGCCGGTTCATGGCGATGCTGGGCCAGTACTGGGTGCTCGGCAGCGAGCTGAGCCCCGTCCTGGATGCGTTCTTCGGCTCTCAGGGCCCCAGCATCAAGGGGGACATCGAGCAGCACGTCTTCCGGAACCCGGGGGACTGGACGACCGAGGACCTCTTCGAGCACCTGGGCGCCTTCGAGGCTGGCGACGCCAGGTTCGCCCGGTTCCTCGAAGCGATCGTCTCCGCCGACGTCCTCCTCGACGAATCCGCACAACGGCGCCTCGTGGACACGATCAACGAACACGTCCGCAGTGCAGCCATTGAACTGAGGGAAACGGGGACTGAAGGCGGCTACCCGCGCTTCACCCTGGTCTCCACCCGCCTCGGCGGAAACGGGAAGCCGAAGAACATCATCTTCGCGTCCCTCACCAAGCCCGACATCCGCTTCAAGAACGCCATGGACAACGACATCGAGATCGTCGGCGACCCGGACAACCAACTGGTCTACGACCGCCCGACACCCGATCACGGCCTCCGCTGGCGCGACCTCCAGGCCTGGTGGCAGGACACGCAGAAGATCCAAAACGACGCCGAGGCCAAGGCCTCCCTCTACAAGCGACTCCACCGCTGCCTGCCCGAGAACTCGCCGGGCCAACGCAACCTCTTCGGCGCCTACCACCATGTCCTCGGCGACAGGGTCCACGACCTGCCCGTGCTGCTCCCCGAGGTGTGGCTCCACTGGGACCCCCGCACGGTCCGCGAACGCGGCCCTCAGGCCCTCCTCCGCTCCCGCATGGACTTCCTGCTCTTGCTTCCGTACGGACAGCGCATCGTTCTGGAAGTCGACGGATCCCAGCACTACACCCGCGACGAAGGCCGGCGCCCCGACACCGCGAAGTACGCGGAGATGGTGGCCGCCGACCGCGACCTCAAGCTCAGGAAGTACGAGGTCTTCCGGTTCGGCCACGACGAACTTGAAGAAGCCCGTGACGCCCAAGCCCTCATGGAACAGTTCCTGCCAGCACTGTTCCAGCGCTTCGAGATCAGCGCTGGAACAGCCTGACGAGATCACTCCGCAGCGACGCTCACGGACCACTGGGTGCCGTCGCCAGCAGTGCCGGGGGCCAGCCTGAGGCCCTGGCCTGCTGCGGCCTGAAGCCGGGCTTCAGCGGCGAGCTCCGCCTCGGTGAACCTGACCTCTCCGGCCTGCCTGAGAGAGATCCTCAGCACGGCCCGCAGCGTGACAGGGTCTTCGAGCGAAGGGGTCTCCTGCTCGTCCAGCGGCACCCACGCCCCGGTCGCGGACGGCGCCGTCCCAAGGGCAGACCGAGCGTTGTCGAAGGCTGCTCCGGCGCCGCTGATGATGCGTTCGGCAAGCTCCATTGTGAGGAGGGCGACGAGCTCGGTGTCCGCCGCTCCAGGTTCTACCTCGCCCAGGCTGGCGAGGTGCATCGCCAGGTTCTCCCGCGCCTTCTCATCGGAGTGACCGAGGAAGTTGCGCCACCGGTTGAGCAAAAGGAAGAAAGACTCGTTCTCCAACGACCAGGCGAACGCGGGCGCCTTCGGGACGAGCACCTTCACGGCGTCAAGGAAGGCGTCCCTGTGCTGGTTGAAGGAGTTCCCCCCGGCAGTCACACCGGCCCTGATGAGGGTCCAGTTGATGTAGCCCTCGACAGCGGCCTGAGCCAGCACGATGACCTGGCCGACCGCCTCGCGCTCGCGGGCACGGCGCTCGGATCCGGTTTGTTCGGCCTGGGCCTGCTTCGCGTACTGCTTCGCCTGCCGCGCCGCGCGGAGGGCCTGGCTGAAGAAGACCTGGGAGAAGTCGAAGTCGCGTGGCGAAGTCGGATTGGCAGCTACGGGTATCGACGGGGAGTTGGCCATGTGGGCGGTCCTCACGTTGGCGTAGTCGGTTGGAGGAGACCGTAGCGGCTGCCCTGGTTGTGGCGCTCCCGGCTGCCTGGGGCCTGGCCGGGCGCGGTGATGACACGATCGAGGGTTCCTTCCTTGTCTCTTTCCCGACCACACGCCCGGACACGGCCCTGCACGGGGCCAATGGCGGCTGTTCCTGGCGGGAGGGAAGGAGCCCGGTCGCACCGGCGCTAGTGACGCGCCCGTAGCAGCCAGGAAGGCCCACCTTCGACCGCGTCCGTGGGTGGGACGGGCGCCGCCGGCCCGGCCTCGGCGTGGACCAGGAGCCGCTCCACCAGGCCGTGAGGGCCGGACCGCTGCGTGCCCTGCGCGTACGCGAGTGCGCTGCCGGGTCGTCCTCGTCCGATGCCTGCGGCGGCCGTCCCTGCGTGGTGAGTTGCTGCTCACCACGGGGTGGTGGTGAGCGGGCGGTCTGTGAGGCTCACAGACCGTTTTCCCTGGTGGAGGGGTGGTCTGTGAGGCTGTGAGGTGTTAGTCGGCGTGGGTGTCCGCGGGCACGGTGCCCGTGCCGTCGCAGGCGTCGCACGGGATCACGGCGGGGTCCTGGCACAGGGGGCCAGGGCACTTGTGAGTGACTGGGGCGACTGGGATTCGCGGTGGGTTATCTGTACGTACCTGGGTGCGTGTGACCGGCCTGTGGCTGGTCGTTCTTCGTCACCGTATGTGGTTCCCGCATCTCTAGGGCGATCGCTCTCCAGTGCTTGCGTTTTCCGCATACGTACGCGCAGTCCGGAGGCTATGACTGTTTGCGTTTTCTGCATACGCGGCCTAATACCTCTGATACTTGCGTGTCTGCCCGTTCTGGCCTGTTGCTGCTCCCGCTGCCTGCCTGTGTGGGGCCAGCCGGCGTCGGCGGCGTGCTCGTCGAGGCCGGTCACAACCCTGCGCCCCGGCCTCCAGCCGTCCCGGTCCTCTGCTGCGGCTGGCGCCGTTCCGGTGACGGCCGCTTTTCCTCGGCTTCCGTTTTGCTCGTTCGTCTGGGGCCTTGGGGGTACCTGGTCAGCGGCTGCGGGCCGGCTGAGGGTGTCGGTCGCGGCCTGGCGCTGGGCCACCGCCTCCGGCGTCGCCCCACCCGCCGATGCGGGCACCCGCCTGAGGTCCCGGGCCGTCGTGGAGGCCGCCGACGCGGAAGCGGTCCGCGCCGCGCGGACCGACCGGAGCGTCCTGGGCGGCCGACCGCCTCACCGAAGCGCTTGGGCAGCCCCGCCGCTTCCGTCCGCACGTCACCGCCTCCGCGACGCCGCGCCGTCGATCCGGTGCTGGAGTGACACCCCGCCGACGGGATCCGCTGCACCGCTTACGGGGTGTCGTAGACCTGCAGCATCGGGATCTCGCGGATTGTGTGCTGGGCACTCGGTGGCCGCAGCGTCTGGGTGCTGATGACCTGAGTGCCGGTGACGTGGGCGGCTTCGGCCAGCTCTGTAAGCGCCTGGTGCACCACGCCGCTGGCGATGCCTTGTTGGTAGGGGTTGTCGAGCAGGAGCAGGCCGGGGAAGGCACATTCCTCGTCAAGGTCCGAGTTGAGAAAGAGGGTGGCGTAGCTGTAGGCCAGGAAGAAGAGAACCTTCGCCTCTGCGCCCAGCCCTTGATCCCACGGCTTTGAGCCGACGTAGAAGGTCAGGTCGGTGTCCCTGATCGAGACTTGTCCGGCCACCCACAGCGTGTCCATATAGCGGGCAAGAAAGCCGTTCATGCGCTCGGCGAAGATGAAACAGCGGTCCATGGGACTCAGCCCGGGCGCCGTTGAGTTTGCCTGTTCCTTCTCGATCCGTTCAACCAGCAGCTGCGCGGAGAGCACGCTGCGATGCGCATCGGTACGCCGTTGGAAGATCTCCTCCATCGCGGGGAAGGCCGTCAGCTTGTGTTCCAGCTGAGCGATCTGCGCGGCGAGACCTTCCAGCGTGGCCATGAAGGGAGCGAGCTCCGCCGCGCGGCGCTGGTTGAGCTGTTGGGCCAGCTGAGCCTGCCGCGCATGCAACTGCTGCTGATGGGCTCGCGCGGAATCCAGGTCGCCCCGTGAGCGCGCGATGACGTCATCGAGATCGTCCAGCTCTGACTTCAGGGACCTGATCTCCACCTGGGCTCTGCGTTGACGCTTGTCGTCGTCCACGGGCTGGAAACAGAGGTAGCAGGCATCCTCGTCGTGGTCACGGTGCGGGTCGACGTTCTGCTCGCACGCGGGGCACAGCCGGACCGGGAGCGTGTCGAACACCTCGATGGATGTCGCCAGGCGCTCCATGCGGCTTACCTCCGCGGTGACCGTTCGAGCCGAGCGCTGGTGCTCCTCAAGAAGCTGCCCGAGATTGGTCACCTCCTCGGTGGCTCGACGGAGGCGGTTGGTGATGTCGCTGTACACGTCCGTCAGCGAGGGGTCGTACCCGGCAGGGGAGCCGGCCGAGGGGCTCCCGTCGGTGAGGCCCTGAATCTCTTCCGTCAGGAGCCGGCGCCGCTCGTACACAGCATCAAGTTCGCGACGGAGCTCCCTCCGGGCGCCCGCAACCTCCTCAACGGAGCGGACGAGGGGGAGATCCAGGTTCTGGGAGATCGCTGTGACGGCCTGGAGCGTGCTTTCGCGAACCTCTCGGTCGACGGCCTCGGCTTCGTTCAGGCGCCGCTTCGCTCGGGCGAGATCGAAGTCCCTGTTCGCTTGAGCAGTCCGAGACCGGACGAAGCCCAAGAGCTGGCTGACTACGGCTCGCCGCGTGAACTCCTGCTCTTTGTCGGCGAAGCTGGTCCAGGAGTCCTCGTTCCGATAGAAGTGTCGCAGGGTGTTGCGGAAGGACAGAGGGGTCTGCTCGGTGGCTGAGGTCGGATGGAGACCCTTGGGGATGAGCAGGTTGGGCCAGCCCAGCTCGTTCAGGATCCAGTCGGAGAAGTCGGATGCTGCGATCTCGTCACCGTTGATGCCGATCTTGCCCATCCGCCCATGAGTGAAGTACCTCGTGAGTTTGTACGGCCGACCATCGACCCGGAGATCCGTACTGACCTCGACGTGCTCACTGGCGACGGCGGCCTTGAGTGCATCGGCTGGGCTTCCCCGGTCGCCCAGGCAGTAGTCGATCACTTTGAGGGTCGTAGTCTTTGAGCTGTTCCGGACACCGGTGAGGATGTTGAGTTTGCCCGACTCGAAGGCGTACTCGTCCAGCTCGCCGCTGTGATGGACCAAGGAGACCTTGTCGATCCGCAGGCCGCGCTCGGATGTACGGGGCTCACTCATGGTCGAATCTCCTGATGAAACGTCGCGTTGCCGACCTCGTCCGGGAACAGGTCGTAGATGAGGTCCTTCAAGTCGGTGCCCGACATCGTCGCCAGGTTGCCCTGCATGGCTTCACAGCGGCGTACCAGGGGCCCGAATTGATCCATCGCCGCGAAGCGCGCTGCTGCGGCCTTGCCAGCCGCAGTGAGCTTCACGCGCTCGGGGGTATAGGACACGGTGATGGAGACCAGACCGCGAGCGGAGAGGAAGGACAGGAACTGGCGGTACCGGTGATCCCAGGGACCGTATCGGTAGCGCACCATCGGCGCCTCGATCTCGGCAGCGTCCGAGGCGACGTACCTGCCCTGCCAGTCATTCATCCCTGGCAGGGCAGCGTGGGCTCGCTCAAGGAACCCCGGGTAGCGCAGAAAGAAGTCGAGCTTCGCGAACTTCGTCCGCCCCGCGATGTACGGACCGGGGCTCTCTCCGCACAGGTGGATGAGAAGCAGCAGCCGGGAGGCGTGGAAGTCGACCGAATCATCGGGGTCCCAGGCCCTGTGGGCGGGCGGCACGGCCTGCCTGCCGATCTTAGGAGGCATCTTCGTACCTGTTCTGGCAGCGCGCAGTAATGTCACTCAGCACTGCCACGGCCTGGCTGAAGTCCACTTCCCCGGACTGCACCTCGGGAAGCTGGAGGATCGCCTCCAGGATGGCTGCGTATGCCAGCTGACCAGTTGCGATGGAGCCGCCACGCCTTCGGGCCGAGGCCAGCTGACAGATGGCATATACCTTGTCTGCGAAGGCGGCAATGCGTTGACGGCCCAGTCCTACGGTGCTGCGCTGGGCCTGGCGGAAGGCGAGCATCGACTCATGCTGACGCTCGGCTTCGGCTTCAAGTACGCCGGCGGGACGAAGCTTCTGTTGGAGGGTCATCAGGCGCTCGGTGGAGCCGTCACTGCGCAAGCCTGTGACCTTGCGAATACAGCCGTCCAGGATGGCTCGGAAGTCCTCAGCGGTGTGACTTCGCGGACGTAGCTCGGCTGCGCTTCGCGCGATGTACTGGGCCAGGCCGCTCAGCACCTCGTCGACCTCAGTCACCAAGGGTTCCTGCCCAAGGTAGTCCTTGATCAGCGGAACCAAGCGCCGGTGGGCCTCGCTCTCGACGTGCTCCGTAGTCCGGGCTGTGATCAGGACATCCAGGCGATCGACGCACCATCCGACGTCCCGGCCGTCACGCAGGCTCAGCCCCGAGAGCTTCCCGACCACTTTGGTGTGGGTCGCACTGCTCACCGGCTCACGCTTGCCGCCGCGCTCGCAGGCGAAGGGGTACAGGTCCGCAAAGGGGGTCTCGTTAACTATGAGGGTGAACCGCGTGCCCTCAGGGAGTGGCTTCCCCATGAACAGCTTGCCGAGGTAGCTCGACTCCGCTGTTCTGTTCGCTTCTTTCTTGGACATGTCGGGACGGCAGACGTCGGCGATGCTGTGGCGCTTTCCGGGACCCTCTACCGTCTTCACCTGACGATAGACAGGCACGTCTCCGCGAAGGCAGAGGATGTCTTCCAGATCCTCCCAGGAGACTTCCGTCCAGTGGCCATCCAGCATGTCGAGGCAGTCCAGTAGCGTGACCGCGTCCTGGTAGAGGAAGCCGCGCCGACTTCGGCGCCCTCCATCAGCAGGTGCAAGCGTCACCGGCGCTCCTGCTGCGTCGCCGACTGGACATAACCGCGACAGCGGTACTGGTTCCTATTCGCACAGTGCCCCCCAACGGCGTGTGGAGAGTGCAGTAGATCACCCAGTGGATACGGATCGCAACGGTCCGTTCGGATAGATCGGAAGGTGTGAAGTGCCCAGAACTGCGCACCCTTGAGCCCCTTCAGCTCGGCCACGTGCTCCCAGCATCCGCCCCGCCCGAGTTGCGCGCCGTCGTTCCGAAAGGGCCGCCCCGAAGATGGATCTTTGCTCGGCGCCTACGACCAGGCAGCGACTTCCTCGATGGTGTCCGCGATTAGTACGGGCAGGTGCTCCATGGCCCGTTCCAGAATCTTCTCGATGGGCACCGCGTGTCGGCTGCCGTCCACGTTGATGTGGTTCGCCCACTGGGCGGGCTGGTAGCGAGCGAGCATTGACAGCGCGTACAGCACCGCCCACCACGCCATCAGCGGGTGGAGTTCACGTGGCAGGTCCGCGACGGTGGGGAGGAAATAGCAATGCCCGGCGTAGCTTCGAGTCATCCCGGACAGGCGTTCCAGACGCTCCTCTTTGGTGCCTGCCCCTGCTGGCATCTTCCAGTGCATGTAGAGCCAGCCGGCGTTCGGGTGGTGACGCACGTAATCTGGCTCGGCATTGGCTCCCGTCCGGCGACGGGCGAACTCCTCGTACCCAGCGGTGCCGGGGTAGCTCTGCAGGAACTCATCCAGTGCCGCGCGACTGCCGTCGTCCATGACGCGGTCCAAGATGTCGCCGACGTGCAGGGTGAGCAGCGGGTGAAAGTCAGTGCCGTCGATTGAGTCCGCGCCGGCGTAGAGGGGCGTGAACCGCTCCCGGCCTGTCAGCGGGTACTGCAAATTGGCAGGGAGCGTGTCCCAGACTTCTTCCAACCGCACGACCGTGTCGTTGCCCCAGACCGGTGACCGCAGCAGCTCGCTCAGCCGTACGAAACTCCCAGCAGTGCCAGCAGGATCCGTGCGGATCTCGATGTCGGCGAAGTCCAGGTGATAGCCCGAGGCATGGATGCCGTGCGAGATCAGGTTCCAGTCCTCGCCCTTGAGGTCGACGGCCGCGGCCGCGATTGCTCTGCCAGCCTGACTCAGGCCGTAGAACACCAGCAGGGGGCGGGTTTGCGGACCCACGCCCTCAGCCGCCCTGAACATCTGCTGCGCCTGCTCCAGCGCCGTGGAGTACGTCTTGGCCCGCGCCCCACCGCTTGCTCTACCGGGCCGGCTGGAACGGCTGGCCCGCAGCCTCTCCCAAGCCTCAAGTGGATCGATCCGCATGTACATGGTGGGACGCTATCCAACAGCCGGTGCCGTCGGAGGGCGTTCCCACGGGCAGCCGACTCGACCAGCGAGTGCAACGTACCCGCTCGGCCGTGCAACAGCGGCACTGCAACCCGCCGGCGCGTTGCACCCTGTGTTCCACCCCACCCGCTGCCGGAAGACGAGACGAAGTCCCTGGGGTCACGACGTCCCGAGGCCTCCACTTCGCTGACCTCCCAGCTCAACGATGGGCGAGGTGGCGTGTCACGCCCAGTCCACACCCAGCTTCGCGAGCGACACGAGCTGGTCGGCTGCGCGAGTGCCGCCAGCCTCCGCTGGAACGCCTGCTGCGCCTCGCTTGGCCCTTCGGGCCCCGCGACTGGCTGCAGGGGAGGGAGAGGGCGTTTGGTCGGGCTGCACGCCGAGAGCCGTCAGCCGTGCCTGCCGCTCGGGCAGGAGCCGTGCTCAGATGGGCCGGAGCCACTTGGCGACGTCGCTGCCGTCGAAGACGACGCCCGGTGCGCGATGTGGGGCAGGACGCCGTCGGCGTCGACCAGGTCCCGCCAGGACGCGGTATTGCCGCTGCGAGTCCAGCGCCCACGGGCAGTCTCACTGCTCGTCGAACGCGGTCAGCTGGGCCGCACGGTCCGAAGCACGTTGTGGGTCCTGCAGGGTGAGTGTCGTGGTGCGGTGCACTCGCCGTCCTTCGTGCGACCGCCCTACTCGCGCTGGAGGAGGTTGGGAAGGAGGCGGGGCACCTCGTAGTGCAAAGCGGATGGTCAGGACCGGGTGGGTCTGTCCGGCTCCCGTTCTGCGGGGAAACAGTGGCCGTGCAGGCGGAACACCATTTCGTCAGGTGCCGAGATCATGCGTGCGCGACGCCAAGCGGCGTCGAAGCTCACCGGAGTGGCGGTCGGGTCTCCGTGGCGCATGCGGAGCGCCCGCCAGGAGGTGACGGGGTCGAGTAGGACACGTAACAGCGTCAGTCTCATGCCCGTGGTCCCCCTGCGTGTGCCGGTGGCAGCGGGTCCGGGGGCTGGGCCGGCCCGTCCTTTCCCTTCAGGGTTTCGAGTGCGTCGTGGAGCGCGAGCATGGCCCGGTTCTGCAGGTCGACGTCGGTGAACCCTCGGCCAACGCTCTCCCATTGGGCGAGCACGGGTTCCCACCACTGGCCGGCCGCGGCGATGGACCGGGCCAGCCGGTGCCAGTCCGCCACCTGCTCGGGCCCGGGGCACCCTCCGTGCCGCTCGATCCGGTCGAGGACGAAAAGGTCGGGATGGTCATAGAGGTGGGTGCGCAGGAACCGCAGGCGCTGGACGCGCTCCTCGTCCGCCTGTCGCTGCGCCACAGTGGCACGTGCCGCCGCCGGGAGCCCGAGCTCAGTGCGGGCGGTCAGGTAGCGGTACGGGGCGCCGCGCGTGGGCTGTTCGGCGCCGAGCTCCGCGTTGACGGCGTCCTGTGCGCTGCGTACTTCCATTGCCGGGAACTGCCGTGCGATCTCGCGGGCCCGCGCGACGGTGCGGCTGACGACGAGTTCTTCGAGGCCGGGGCGGGTGCGCAGGGCGGGACGCCATGTGATGGTGAACGTCGCCTCGAAGCAGATGCCCGGTGTGGCACAGGGCAGCAGCCGGGGCTCGGCGCACCGGACGGTACACACCGAGCGTTGCCAGGGCCACCTCATACGGAGGCCCTGGTGAGCGGGAACACGGTGCGTACGCGCGGGTCGACGAGGCGGTCCCAGAAGTCCTCGTCGGCGGTCGCGCCCTCTTCGAGGGTGACGTCGGCCAGAGCCTTCATCAGAGCCATGGAAGCCTTGAACATTCTCTGTCCACGCAGAGCGGGGAGCAGCCGATCCCGGAGCCGGGCGTAAGCGGCGGGATCGGCCGACGCGGCCCTGACCCAGTCGGTGATCCGGGTGATGGCGTCAGGCGCCGTCGCGACACTGCCCAGCAGTGCGCGCAGGGCCGCTTCCACGTCGACCTTCGACCGGGCGTCGTCAGTGAGGAGCCACGGTCCGGAATCGCCTGCCACCGGCATCAGGGCGAGGAAGGCCAGCGGACCGGCCTTGCCGGACTTCCCAGGCTGCTGCCAGGAACGGACCTCAAAGACCAACCGTTCCATGCCGTCGGGCTGCTTCGCCAGTTCCTCGAAGGCGTCGAGGACCTCCGCGAGAGCCGCCTCGTCGCGCGTGTGGTTGGCGACGCGGCGCAGCCGGACCATGGCCATCCTGGCCTGGGACGAGGTGGCGTCCGCGGCGCTGAGGACGCCGCGGCAGATGGAGATCACCGTCGAGGCGTACTCGGCACCCGACGCCCATCCGTACAGCGTGCCCCAGGCTTGGCGCCCCGCGTGCTCGTCGCGCACGGCCCGCGTCATCACCGCGCTGAGCACTTCCTTTTTGCCGGTGCGGGCGAGGGGGCCGAGCTGACCGAAGCGAGGGGTGCTGCCGTGCCGCAGGGTCAGGACGGAGAGCGCGTCGACAACGCGCTCTCCGTCGCCGGCGCCTTCTCTGCCGCCCACCAGCCACTTCAGCAGGGGGTCGCGCATGATCTCGTAGTTGTCCCAGACATAGGTGAGGACGGCCCCGCCGTAGCCGGGCTGGTCGAACACCACGTTGTCCTGGGTGTCGACACGGGCTCCAGCGTCGACTACGCGGCGACGCAACCCTCGTCCCGCGAAGACGGCCTCGGGCGTCGACGTGAAGCCGCCCTTGTCCGCGTCGTTGGTGGTGATGATGTTCTGAAGGCTGCGGGCGGCCACGGCCACTTGAGGCATCGACGCGGACTGGCGCACGGCGAGGGCGAGCAGCAGGCAGCGGTCCTCGAGGGGCAGGGATGCGTCCTTGCCGCGGTGCGTAGAGGTCGTCTCGCCGAACAGGAGGTCGAGCTTGTCCCGCCAGTCGGAGAGGGCGGCGGTGATCCGTGCCGAGAGTCCGGCGTCGACCTTGCTCCAGGAGACTTCGTCCATGGGCAGCTCGGTGCTCGTCAGCCGGACGTGCTCCTGCCATGCGAGCACGATGGTGTCGGTCGCGCGGACCGCTTCCACGGCGTCCCGGCCGTCGAGCGAGTCCTTCGCCGCGCCGCCGGAATGGAGGTATGGGACAAGACCGGGAACGTGTCGGGCCCGCAGATGGGCCTCGACCACCTCCCGTGCCGGGGGAGGTTCGGTCAGGTGGACAACATGGATCCCCGTACGGGCCGGCGCGTAGCGCTCGTTCCAGAGGTTCTTGTCGACGGCCAGCACCAGAGTGGAACCGAGATCACCCAGCTTCTTCGAGTGGTGGGCGAGATTGTCAAGGAAATCCGGCGAGATCCTGTCGTGCTCGGCGTCCTTGAGATCCAGCTGATAGGCATGGCGGAGCTCCAGGGGGAGCCGTCCCGCCTTAGGCGTGTTCCAGTCGGCGTCCAGCTTGACGAGGGGAACGCGATCGTCCGTGGTCTCGGCGAGCAGATGCAGGGCGAGCGTGGTCGAACCGTATGAACGGGGGGACACGATGATCAGCACCGGCTCGCGCAACCGCGCCGGCGCCGCCTCGGGCTCCAGCGCCTGCGCCCACACCTGGTTCCACTGCCCCGCGCGAACCAGCGGGCCGCGTCGGATGGCCTCACGGGACTGGACGACACCCTCCAGAACGTCCTTCTTACGGGTCTCCAGGTGCATGTGGTCGACCTTGCCCACGACCATCTCGGGGCGGTTCACCGTGACCGGGACCTGTGCCGAGCCCGCCGTCAGGGACGGCACGACCACGACCGGCGGATCGGTGCGTCGTCCAACGAGCGGGTCCTCCGTGTGCCGGGAGGGGGCGGGGGGTGCGAACGAGGGAGGGGCGGGAACACCGGGCGGAGGCGCCTGACCGCCGTCGGCATCGGTGACATCACCGGTAGCGGGATCGCCGGTGCCGGTTTCGTCACCGGCAGGGAAGCCACTGGCAGGCGAGCCACCGGCGCGGAAGCCGTTCCCGGGTCCGGACGGTACCGAATCAGGGGATACGAGCGGGTCGTGCGAGGTCATGCGGGGGATGCCTTTCCACGAGGCGGACAGGGTCGGTACGGCAACGGGCAGGGGGGGCACGGGCACAGACACGGGCTCGCGCACGGGTACGGCCAGGTACGCGCGTGTCAGATGCCGCGCCGGTCGATGCGCATGTGGTCGACGTGGTTGATGAGCGTCGGGTCGGACATGGCACCGTTGATCTGGAAGACCGACGAGGAGCCCCCTGACGGGGTGTGCGGCGGGGCGTCGGCTGGGGCCGTTGCGCAGACATCGGCGGTACCGCCCGTCTCCTCGGTAGCCTCGGTCGCCTTCGCGGACATCGCCAGGCTGAGGAGGTACGGGGTCAGACCCGGTACGTAAAGCCGGCACCGCTCCTCGAAGCCGGGCTTCCCCTCGACCCGCGCCACCGCAGGCAGAAAGTGCCTCTCGGACGGCTCCGCCGTCCGGCCCGCACCCACGGTGCACCGGTACGCCGGCTCCGAGACGATGGCCGCCAGGAACCCGCCCTCGTGCTCGCCAGCAGCGGCTAGCGCCTGGCGGACGGCGCCGCTGTCCAACAGCCGGCACACCTCGTTGATGGCGTCGCCGCGATGATCGGGCAGGGAAAGTGACCCGATGTGCACGGCGGCGCGCAGCCGGATCGAGGGGCCGTCGGGGAGACGCTCCCGGTCGTAACGGACGAGCGCCGCGTGCAGGTGGCCGAGTAGAGGATCGATCAGCCGGCCGGTGTCCTTGGCGGGCAGCACGAGGATCGCGCCATCGCCTGTGTCCTTGAACGTGCCGGGCACGGACCGAGGGTCCGCGATCCCGCTATGGGCCAGCACGGTGGTGAGGACATCGTCCAGGTCGGACCGCACCGGCGCCATCATGGCCTCGGGGAGCCTGCTGTAGCCCTGCATGTCGACGGCCAGCAGGGCCTGTTGGGGCGGGACGTCGGACGACGCGTACGGGGAATCGGGCATGACGCCACGGGCCTTTCGGTCAGGAGCGGGAAGCGGTCGCATCATGGTCAGCGGTCCGTTCGCACCGCGGTGCCCACTACTGGGCACCGCGCGTGTGTGCCCCGTCACTCGGTGCCGCTGGCCTGAACCTCGATCGCCTCGATGTCGTGGATCAGCAGACCGCCGCCCGGCTCGGTCTCCAGCCACCCCCGCTCCCGCCACGGCTTGATCGCTGCCCCCACGGCGTTGCGGGAAGCCCCGATCATCTGCGAGAGCTCGGCCTGAGTCAGGCGTACGACGAGTCCGGCCCGGCCCGCCGGAGCCGCCCGCGCGAGCCGGCCTAGCGCATTCGCCAGCCGTACGGGCACACATGCGGTGGCAAGCTCGAGCCGGACCGCCTCGCCCTCCCGGATGCGTGCGATCGCATGCCGGAGCAGCGAGTCGAGCAGGCTGTATCGTTCGACGAACTGAAGGAATTCAGGCGCGGGAACGAGGTGGACACGGCAGGTCTCCGCCGCGATCACGGACGCCGAACGCGGCTGCGCGTCCAGGACCGCCAGTTCACCCAGTAACTCGCCGGACCCCCGCACCGACAAAAGCGTTCGCTCCCCGCCGGAACCTGTCAGGGTCACCAGCGCCGACCCTTCCGACAGGACGATCACATGCGTACCCGGATCACCCTGGCGCAGCAGCACGCTACGCGCGGGACGTACCCGCTCGGGGGCGAGGGCACGCAACAGCGCCCACAGCCGCTCGCCCATCACGTTCCTGTGTGGTTGATACATATCCCCCCAGACCCGCGGCTCTACCAAACCGGACGAAGGTTGTCAGGGAGCGAGAAGAGCGATCAACAGTCCCATTCCGGCCATAGCCAACGCCGCGATGACGAAATCGACGGACCAACGGACGGCACCGAACTTCCGACGGGCTAGCACCTCGAACACAGCCAGCCGGCCGACCTCCTGATGCGTCAACGACTCGACATCCGTCCGCTGCGCGACGCCCGCGGCCCCCCACCCGAAGGCGGCCCCACGGGGAAGCACCGGCCGCAGCGCCATGAGCGCCGTGCCCACGGCCGATCCCAGCAGGACCGCTATGGCCATCAGCACCGGCTCGATCGGACCACCGCCCGGCGACGTCACCCACACCCCTGCGATCAGGGCCAGGAGACCACCGGCCACCCCGCACAGGGCCGTCGCCTTCGTATCTGCCCGCTGCACCTCCACGAACAACTCAGCGTTGCGCGTCCGCAGCATGCTCAGTGCCTCCTCACCCTCCCCGGCACGTCCATGAATCCGCCGCTTCCCCACGAGTAGCCCCTCTCCTCAGCCTCTGGCTTCGACCTCCACCTTCGTCCTACGGCGCCCCGCCCGCCGCCCTCAGCAGGGCACCGGACACGAGCGCTTCCTCACACCCCATGCGCGGACGACTCCTTGGAACGCCTCCGCACCTACCACTCGCCAGACGCAGTTGATGCAGGCGCCGCTGCAAGATCGCCCCTGTTCCCAGCCAAAGTTGCTTCCACCATCGCGCCACCACCGCATGGCCAGAGCGAACACCCGCTCCGGCTCCACCCCCGCCCGCACCGCCCGCCGCCTCGGTCGTCGGACAAAGCCGGCGACGGACGGGATCTTCGCGAGCAGGGCCATCAACTGGGTGACGTCGTTGCGATTGCCGCCGGTCAGCGACACGGAGAGCGGGATGCCGTGGCTGCGATCTCTCGTTTTGGTGGCAGTGGTGTGAGGGGCAGCGGGTTGTGAGGGTGTTGATGCTGGTCATGGATTGTTTTGGGGTTGAAAGGTCACTGTCCTGGAAGTGAGAGATCTATAGAGCATGGCTGTCGTGGAGTGTTTTCGCATGGGGGGTGATGCTGTGTCAGTTTCGTGAGTTCTGATCCGCTGGCGGGTGGGTGCTGGTGTGCTCGAGGGTGTGGATCGGACAGAGCAGGACCTGACTCCGGAAGGGGCGGGTGGTGATGTGGGTGGGGTGTTGCCGGCCGTGTCGGTTCGGGCGTTGCGGTCACCGGCGGTGCGTCGTCTGCTGGCCCTGCGGCGAGAGGGGAAACTCACCACTGGGCAGGTGAGGTCGGTGGCGGACGTGCTGGAGGTGCGGGAGCGTGCGGTGTGGCGGTGGCTGGCCGCGGCTGAGGGGGACGAGGCCGCGGCTGCGGCGCCGGGTGAGCGGGCCGCGTATCCCGGCCGGTTCACGGTTACTGATGAGATCCGGGTTCTGTTGGGGCTGTGGAAGGGCAACGTCGCGGCGGTTCATCGTGAGTTGACCGCTCGCGCGGCCAGGGGTGAGGGGGAGTCGCCTCCGTCGATTCCGACGTTGCACCGTGCGATCCGTCGTGATCTGACACCGGGGGAGCGGGTGGGGCTTGCGGGCGGGGAGCGGGCGGCGCGTAAGCATGATGTGTTCCTGGCCCGGCCGCGGGGCTGGCGTAACAAGGTGTGGGAGACCGACCATGTGCAGGCCCCGGTGCTGGTCGACGTTGATGGCAAAGCCCGCCGGCCGTGGATCACCTGGTTCACCGACTGCGCCACGAACGCGATCACCGGCGTTGCCGTCACCCCGGTGTATCCGTCGCGGGAGTCGGTACTGGCCGCGCTGCGCTCCGCCGTGGTGCGCGAGGACCCCTACGGCCCGTTCGGCGGTCTACCAGAGAAGGTGCGGGTGGACCGTGGCAAGGACTTCCTGTCCCGGACGGTGACCGCCGCGTTCACTCTCCTCGACGTCACCGTGGAGGATCTGCCCGCCTACACCCCTCATCTCAAAGGCACGTGGAGGGCTTGAACCGTGCGGTGGAGAGCATGTTCCTGGCCGCGCTGCCCGGCTACGCCCGCCAGCCGCGCCCCGGCAAACGAGCTGCCCGTGCGAAGGACGAGGTACTGCTCAGTTTCGAGGACTTCACCGCCCGGCTGCTGGACTGGACCCGGTGGTGGAACGCCGAGCACCGCCCCGCACCCCTGCAGGGCAGGACTCCGCTTGAGGCGTGGCAGGACGATCTCACCCCGCTGCGGGACGTACCGGCCGTGGACCTGTGGACGTTCACCCTGGAAGACGCCGGCACCCGCACGCTGACCACCCGCGGCATCCGTTTCAGGAGACGTGACTACGTCGGGGCGTGGATGACCGGCCAGGCCGGTGTCCCCGTCCGTATCCGTTTCATGCCCCACCACGACCACCGCGTCGAGGTCTACCACGCCACCACCGGCCGCTACCTCGGCCCCGCGGACCTGGCCGACCGGGCCACCGATGAACAGATCAGCGCCGTACGCAAGGCACGAGCGGCCCGTACCCGCCGCCTGAAGAAGGACCTCCAGGCTTCCCAGCGCGAGCGCTACGCCGCCGTCAATCAGCCCGAGGCACCCCAGCGGCTCGGCGCGCTGACCGGTGCGCAGGCCGACGCCGAGCTCGCCCTGAGTGCCGGCGCCAGCCTGTCGCAGCTCGCGCTGCCGGACATCGTCCCGCCCGCCGTACCCCCGGCCGGGTGGCGTACTCCTGCTTCCCTGGCCGCGCTGACCGGTCCCGGCCGGCCCGGGCCGGCATCACTCGCTCACAACGGTGCCTCACCCGCTTCAAGCGGTGCCTGCGCCCCCGAAGCCCCTCACGAGCTGACGGAACCTGCCTGCGCCGACGACGCAGACGCTTCGTCGCCTCGCTCCACCGACGAACATGGAGATGCCTCGTGACCGCGGTCACCTACCAGTACGTCGACCTACCTGGCTTTGTTCACTTCAACCGACAGCGTTTGTTCGTGAGTTCCGGCGGCGTTCGGTGATGATCGGCGCTTGGAATGTTCACGGGAAATAGCGGCAGCGTCTTGGTCGTGCCGCTCGTCGACGTGCGTCTCCGATCGGCGTGATCGGTCAGCGAAAAAGGAGCCGTGCTGTCTGGGGCAGAGGTGGCACCATGCGGTGTCATGGCAGATGACAGCACCAGTGCGTTTCAGGCGGGCCAGACGGGGCTCATCGTCCGGATTCCGGAGGCGGAGCCGGCCGTCCGTGGGTGGCGTGAACGGCTCGACCCCTCAGCTCGGGCCGGGGTTCCAGCCCATGTCACCGTGCTTTTCCCGTTCCTCGACGAGAGCCGAATAGATGCGCTCGTCTACTCGGCTCTCGCGAGCGTGCTGGGAAGTCACCAGACCTTTGACCTGCGGTTCGAGAGATGTGGACGGCTCCCGGGAGTGCTGTATCTCGTCCCCGAGCCTGATACGCAGTTGCGGCAGCTCACGGAGGCGATCGCTGATCGTTGGCCTGAGGCTCCGCCGTATGGCGGCCGGTTCGCCGAGGTCGTGCCGCACCTGACCATCGCTCAAGGTCAGGAAGACGTGGTCCTGGAGGAGATCGAGGCTGACCTCGCCAGCAGGCTCCCGTTCACGTCTCAGGTCTCGTCGGTTGAACTCATCGTGCACGACGGCACGAAGTGGCAAGAACGGGCGTCGTTCGCACTCGGAGAATGAAGCAGGTCATGAGGCTTGGCTGGTCCGCTGCCCCTTGGGGCAGCGGACCAGCAGAGGACTCCGGTCAGCCGGCTTCAGCGTGCTCGGCGCGGGCTCGGGTGCTGGCGAGGCGGTAGGAGTCGGTGCCGGTCTCGATGATGGTGCCGTTGAAGGTGAGGCGGTCGACGATGGCCGCGCAGAGGCGAGGGTCGGTGAACGTCTTGGTCCAGCCGCCGAACGACTCGTTGGAGGCGATGGCGACGCTGTTCTTTTCCTCGCGTTCGGTCAGGACCTGGAAGAGGAGTTCGGCGCCGCGGCGGTCGAGTTCCATGTAGCCGAGTTCATCGATGCACAAAAGATCGACCCGGCCGTAGCGGGCGATCGTCTTGGAGAGTTGCTTCTCGTCGGCGGCCTCGACGAGCTCGTTGACCAGCTTCGTCGCGAGCACGTACTTGACCCGGTAGCCGGCCATGGCCGCCTCGGTTCCCAGGGCGATCAGCATGTGCGACTTGCCGGTTCCGGAGTCGCCGATCAGGCAGAGGGGCTGGCTCTTCTTGATCCATTCGCAGCTGGCGAGGGTGTGGATGGTGGCGGCGTCGATGTTCGGGTTCGCGTCGAAGTCGAAAGTCCGCAGGGACTTGTCCCGGGGGAAGCCGGCTGCCTTGATCCGCCGTTCCGAACGGCGCCGGGACTGGTCGTCGCACTCGGCCATCAGCAGTTCGGCGAGGAAGCCGCGGTAGGTCATCT
Organism: Streptomyces sp. NBC_01268; assembly: GCF_036240795.1. NCBI lineage: Bacteria > Bacillati > Actinomycetota > Actinomycetes > Kitasatosporales > Streptomycetaceae > Streptomyces > Streptomyces sp. NBC_01268. Next base: position 8,497,533 of record NZ_CP108454.1, read on the forward strand.
GGTCCTTCAGCGCCCGGTCGGCGATGTCGGCAAACTCGTTTCTGATCGAGGGGAGCCGTAGCAGGCGGCAGGCGGTGTCGATGGCCGTGGTGGCGGCCTGCTCGGTCAGTCCTCGCTGGCGGGGCAGGGTCACTGTGTTTCTCCCTCGCGTTGTTCACCGGCGCTGGCGCGACGGCGTCGGAGCAGTTGGTCGTAGTGGGTCACCGAGGGCAGCGGCCTGGTGTCCGGGGGAAAATGCGCGAGCCGCCACTCGTGCAGAAACGTCACGGTGGCCGCGCCCGGGGTTCCGTCCGGCTCGTCCTCGGCCTGGGCGATTTTGCGGGCTTCCAGTGCGACCGTGTCCGCGGTCAGGGCTCCTGCCCGCAAGGCCATCGCGAGTCCGGCGACCAGGTGCTCGTGCGGGAGGTGGCGGGCCAGCAGCAGCACCTCGATCAGCGCTCTCGTCCCGGCTGTGTCTCCGTGGGCCTTGACCGCCGCGGCCCACCAGGCGTCATGGACCGGGGTGAACTTGCCCGCCGAGCGGGCCTGTTCGAGCGCGGTGGCGCCGGGGAAGGCACCTGGCTTGCGGATCAGGGCCTCCAGGTAGTGGTCCAGATCCAGGCGGCAGCCGTCCTTAGCGATCAGCCGCTCGTGTCGGGCCCCTTCCACGTTCCGGTCGTAAACCACCAGGTGAGAGGCGTGCAGCACGACACGGACCCGTTTGCCGATCAGCCGGACCGGCACCGAGTAGCGGTTCGTGCGGACCGCGATCTGGCTGTAGCGGTCGACCCTCGGAGTGAAGAGCCGGCCCGTCTCAAAGGACTCTTCCGGCAGCGGCATCAGCAGCGGTCGCTCGACCTCTCCGTTCGTACGTCAGCGACAAGGTCAGCCGAGACGGCTCCGTCGCGTCGCCCGTGGGGATGGCTCAGTCGAAGAAGAGGGACAGGTCTTCCAACGAGCCGGGGCCGGTGAAGAAGCCCTCCGCGGTGGCCAGGTCTCTGGCGAATCGGGGCTCGCGCTCGGCCAGTGCCTGGTCGAGGTCTTGTCGTTGCTGCAGAGGCTGGTCCCGGGCCGTGGCGTTGAGGTCGGAGATGGTTGCCAACATCAGTTGTTGCCACCGCTCGCCCTGTTCGGCGAGCGCGTAAATGCCAGAGAGCAGGTCGGCCATGCCGACCGGGCGAGAGAGTGATGAGGGTTTCGTGCCCACGACAGGATGAAGTTCCCAGCCCCCGGCCCGTGCCGCGAGCCGCAGCACACCAGCCCAGTTCCTGATGCGTCCAAGGCGCACGTATACGGACTCGTCGTCGTGCGGCGGCAAATGGCCACCGTGCAGGGGATTGGTGGCCGCCTCCACGTCGGCCAGGATCTGGCGTTCCGCTCCAGTCAGGACCCACTGTCCCTCTTGCTGCGCTTCCACAGCGGCACTGGTCCAGTCCTCGGCCGCAGCCAGTAGCGACGCGAAGTCAGCTGGGTCATTGACGGGTGAGGGCGAGGGCTCAGTGATCACACTGGTCAGTATCCGATGCTGTCTTGCTGCAGCACGAGCTTGGGTCAGCAACCGACAGCGTCAGGCGAGACAGACCTGCCGATCTGCCGCCCAGCGGCAACATCGACTGAGACTGGCCGCCCAGCACCTCTCACCACTGATTGCATCGGCCCAGGGCACTGGACGGCTCACCGGCAATGATCAACTGAGACAGGACAGTGGTACTCAGAACCCGTCGCCCCATCCGAAGGTGACGTTGTACGCGCGCTGGAGTGCGTGCCGGCCATGGTCCCCGTCGGCGTAGGCCCACGCGAGGGCTGCGGAGAACCAAAGCAGAAAGACTCCGCTGACGATGCCCAGAGCTACCAGCTTGCCGTACCAGCTGAGGAGGACCAAGGCGATAGTCACGATTGCCGCGCCGAGGTGGGCTCCCCGCGAGTCGAGCGACGCAGCCTTTCGCGCCGCTCCGCCCTCGGCTCGTTCTGCGGCGAACCGTTCCTCTCGAACAGACTCAGGTTCGTTCTCGTCGAAGTTCATCTCATCCCCCTGGCCGTGACGCTACATGGACCCGGACCACGTCGGCAGAGGAGCACCGCGAGGGATATGGATCAGGTACTCACCAGGGTTAGACCTGTTGGGGCTGCTCCCCGCCTGCGCGGGGATGGTCCCAAGGCGTAGGGTCCCGAGACAAGAGTGAAGCCCTGCTCCCCGCGCCCGCGGGGATGGTCCCTTCGCCATCCACTTGGCGGTCTCGTTGTCGAGCTGCTCCCCGCGCTGGCGGGGATGGTCCCGCGGGCGCGGCCACCCGGCTCGCCGAGGTCCTCTGCTCCTGGCGTGTGTGGGGATGGTTCTTCGTCGGCGTCCCGTCAGTCCTTGGCGTGTGGCTCTTTCTTGCTCGTGCGGGGATGGTTGCTCTCTCATCGGTCGGCGGCTGCCGTTGAGGTTCTGCTTCATGTGTCTGTGGGTGTGGTGAGTGGGTTTTACCGCGGGGGTGGGGCCGGCTTGGCCTGTGTGGCTTGCAGGCTGTTGTTCGTGTTGGGTGGGCGTGTTGTGAGTTGTGAGGCGGGTGCCTGGCGGTCGTTCCGGTTTCCTGCGGGTGCGGGGGAGTGCTGTCTGGTTTGTCGGTTTCGGTGAACTGGTTCAGATGGCCTGGGGCGTGGGGTAGAACTGCAGGTCAGGAAGTCTGCTCCCCGCCTGCGCGGGGATGGTCCCCCCGGGCGGCGTCCCGCCGCCCGGCCACGGGCCTGCTCCCCGCGCCCGCGGGGATGGTCCCCACGCCAGCCCGGTCTCGTTGCGCGCTGTCTGCTGCTCCCGCGCCTGCGGGGATGGTCCCTCGCGGAACCACCTGACGTGCGGCTTGACGTTGCTGCTCCCCGCGCCTGCGGGGCTGGTCCCGCCCTGCCCCAGAGGGCGGGTTCGGAGTCGTCCTGCTCCCCGCGCCCGCGGGGATGGTCCCCGGCACTCGGCGTTCCACGCCTCGAAGCCGAGCTGCTGCCCGCGCCCGCGGGGATGGTCCCTCCACCGGCACCAACCTCACCGGCGCCAGCCTCTGCTCCCCGCTCGCGCGGGGATGGTCCCAATCCGAGCGTTCAGGGCACGAAAGGCTGGTCCTGCTCCCCGCTCGCGTGGGGATGGTCCCATCGCGGTGCCGGACTTGTTCGGCAGCGACGCCTGCTCCCCACGCCCGCGGGGATGGTCCCAGAAGACGCGACAGCGCCGCGCACGGCGGTACCTGCTCCCCGCGCCCGCGGGGATGGTCCCGCCCCGTCCGTCGATGCGGACTACACCCTCGGCTGCTCCCCGTGCCGGCGAGGATGGTCGTCCGGTGTCCCGGCCGTGGCCGTCGGCTACGTCTTGCTCCCCGCACCCGCGGGGATGGTCCCGCCTGCATGGTGACAGCGTCAGCGGCGTCGTACTGCTCCCCGCACCGCGGTGATGGTCCCCACAGCCGCAGATCAGTCAGGGCGTCCGCCAGCTGCTCCCCGCGCACGCGGGGATGGTCCCTCGACCGGGGCGGGGCCGAAGCCGAGGAAAGACTGTTCCCCGTTTGCGCCGGGATGGTCCCCCCACCGGGCCCCGCACCGAACCGACCGCCACTGTTCCCCGCGTCTGCGGGGATGGTCCCTACCTCTGGCGCGAGATCATGGACGCTGGCCTCTGCTCCCCGCACCCGCGGGGATGGTCCCACGCGCTACAGCCTCGCCGACGCCGCGAGGGTCTGCTCCCCGCCCGCGCGGGGATGGCCCCCGAGGCCGTCTGACGGCCCGGCAGGACCAGGGCTGCTCCCCGCGTCCGCGGGGGATGGTCCCCCGCAGAAGCTGCGGTACGGCGTCGTCGTCGACTGCTCCCCGCGCCCGCGGGGTTGGTCCCTCCTGGCACGGCACGCACACCGACAGCACGGACTGCTCGCCGCCCGCGCGGGGATGGCCCCGAGTGAGCCAGCAGACGGACCAGCCGAAGCCCTGCTCGCCGCCCGCGCGGGGATGGTCCCGGCCGGGCCGGGTGGGCGTACACCCCGCCGGCTGCTCCCTGTGTCCGTGGGGATGGCCCCAATGGGTGGAACTCGGTGACGGGCATCTGGACCTGCTCCCCGTACGCGAGGGGGGATGCTCCGCAGTGCTCGCTACTGGGGTCTGCGCCTCGATCTGTTCCCCGCGCCTGCGGGGATGGTCCCAGACCGCACTCCTCGCCGTCGTGTCATGCGTCCTGCTCCCCGCGCCCGCGGGGATGGTCCCGCGGCTTGATCAGCAGTACGGGACGGCCGTCCCTGCTCCCCGCGTGTGCGGGAGGTTGGTCCCGGGCCCGTAGGTGTAGGCGAGCCAGGCGTCGGGCTGCTCTCCGCGCTTGCGGGGATGGTCTCGAGATCAAGGGGTACCCGTGACGGGTACGTGACTTGTTCCCCACGTACGTGGAGTTCTGGTCGCTTGGGTCGCTGTGTTGGGCGAGTGTTGCGGTGTGCTGGCTTGGCTGTGTCTGCGGCTTACCACCGTGCTTACCAACGACTGTGTCTCGCGCCTGCGGGGATGGTCCCGCCCAGGCGCCCGTGTAGTAGGCGTAGCCGTTCTGCTCCCCGCGCCCGCGGGGATGGTCCCACCGTGTAGCCGTCCAGCAGGTGCTGCTCCACCTGCTCCCCGCGCCTGCGGGGATGGCCCCCGGGCCTGATCCTTGGTCGTCGCCGCGGCGAGCTGCTCCCCGTGCCCGCGGGGATGGTCCCGCGGCCTACTCTCCGCGATGAAGGCGTGGCTCTGCTCCCCGTGCACGCCGGGATGGTCCCTGCTTGGCCTGGGCGAGGCGGATGGACAGGTTCTGCTCCCCGTGCACGCGGGGATGGTCCCGACGACCGGCCCCTGACGCGCGCCGGCGCGCAGTGCTCCCCGCGCTGGCGGGGATGGTCCCGGCAGGATGAAAACGCCGGAGTCGCGGCCACCCTGCTCCCAGCGCCCGCGGGGATGGTCCCGAGGACCAGCCGCGCGAGACCTTCAACGAGGACTGAGCCCCGTACCCGCGGGGATGGTCCCCACTATCGGCTTGTCGGTCTCTCCCCCCGCACACTGCTCCCCGCGCCTGCGGGGATGGTCCCGTCTCCATCCCGGCCTGCAGCGTCAGCAGGACCTGCTCCCCACGCGTGCGGGGATGGCCCCTATGCCCACTGCGCGCTGGTCCGGCTCTATCTGCTCCCCGCGTGTGCGGGGATGGTCCCATGCCAGAGCTGCTGTGGATCTGGCGGACCGTCTGCTCCCGGTTGCCGCGGGGATGGCTCGATGCCTGCTCATGTCGCGGCCGAGCTGCGGCATCGCTCCCCGTACCCTGCGGGGTTGGTCCGGACGAGGCTGCTATGCACGGCATCCACGGCCCGTGTTCCTCGTGCTCGCGTGGGGATGGTCCCCTCAACGGGCGCCGGCCTCTGGGCCCGGGGCCTGCTTCCCGCCTGCGGGGATGGTCCCATCCTGCTCTCCGCCGTCGGCGTGAGCGCCTTCTGCTCCCGGCTGTGCGGGGGTGGCCCCTCGTCGACGAAGACGACGGCGGCGGGGGTGTTCCTGCTCGTGTGGGGATGGTTCCAGGTAATGGGCGTCAGAGCCCAGGTCCGCGCGCTGCTCCCTGCCTGCGCGGGGATGGTCCTGTGGAGCGTGAGCGGCACACGATCACCAGCTCCTGTTCCCTGCTCGTGTGGGGATGGCTTCTGCATCCTGGCGAAGGGGGACAGGTGGCCGTGTCTGTTCCGTGTTCGTGTGGGGATGGTCTCAGGCCGGGTGGCCTGCGCCCGCGCCTGCGTCCTTTGGGATTCGGTATGCGGAATCTGTATTTGGCTGTTCTTCGTGTCTGCGGGGTGTTTCTTTCCGCGTGTTTCGGGGCGTCGGCGAGGTCGGCTGCTCCGCGCGGGGGATGGTCCCGGCTCGGGTTTGGCTGGTGGTGAGTTGGTGCTCATTGCAGGGTTGGTGGGGTGTTGGTCTGTGAGGTTGGGGGTGTTTCCTCGGGTGAGGGGGGAGTGCTGTGAGTGGTGAGGTTGGCGTCTGGTGGTGCCGGCTGTGGGTTTGGGCTGAGCGAGGGCTTGTGTCGTCTGTTCGCCTGTGTGACGGCTCAGGTCTGGCGTCAGCGGTGTGACGGCTGTGCGTGCCCGGCGGTGTTCCTGGTCGTGGATGCCTGGGCGGGACCGGTTTACCGTGGGTGCTCGGTATGTGCTGTTAGGTGTGTCTGGTTTGCCGGTTTCGGTGAAAGTGGTTCAGACGGCAGTGAGTGTGGGGTAGGACTGCAGGTCACGGAGTCTGCTCCCCGCCTGCGCGGGGATGGTCCCGGCGGGATCGGGTACGTCACCGAGCGACGCCACTGCTCCCCGCCTGCGCGGGGATGGTCCCACCGACCGGCGGGCCAAGTCGTCGGCCGTCTTCTGCTCCCCGCCTGCGCGGGGATGGTCCCGCCGAAACCCTGTAGGAGACCCGGGCCGGAGTCTGCTCCCCGCCTGCGCGGGGATGGTCCCGGCGGGATCGGGTACGTCACCGAGCGACGCCACTGCTCCCCGCCTGCGCGGGGATGGTCCCACCGACCGGCGGGCCAAGTCGTCGGCCGTCTTCTGCTCCCCGCCTGCGCGGGGATGGTCCCGCCGAAACCCTGTAGGAGACCCGGGCCGGGGGCTGCTCCCCGCCTGCGCGGGGATGGTCCCGATGTGCTCGTGGTAGCCGCGGGTGTCCGAAGCTGCTCCCCGCCTGCGCGGGGATGGTCCCCTGAACGTGACGCCGGACCGCGACCTGATGCACTGCTCCCCGCGCACGCGGGCATGGCCCCCGACCGGGGGACCCCTGATGGTGACGGCTCGACTGCTCCCCGCCTACGCGGGGTTGGCCCCTACATCTGCCTTGCCCTCCTCGACGGCACGATCTGCTGCCCGCTTGCGCGGGGATGGCCCGATCGACGCTTCCATGAAGCTCTTCGGTCCGATCTGCTCCCCGCGCGTGCGGGGATGGTCCCTGCGCCGGCACGGCGTAGGCGAGCCAGTAGCTCTGCTCCCTGTGCGTGTGGGGATGGCTCTACGCCGGCAAACAGGGCGTCGACCTCCTCAAGCTGCTCTCCGTGCACGCGGGGATGGCCCCTCCAGCGGCACTAACCTCACCGGCGCTGGCCTCTGCTCCCCGCCTGCGAGGGGATGGCCTCTCGTTGAGCCAGGCTGTGCTGAACTGCTCGTGCTGCTCCCCGCCTGCGCGGAAATGGTTCCGAGCTACCCGGGGCTCACCGGCCCGGACACCACCTGCTTCCCGTGCCCGCTGGGATGGTCCCCCGGCCGCCCTGTTTAGCGGCCCCGCCCGTATCTGTTCCCCGTGCACGCGGGGTTGGTCTTGCGGTGGCGAGGGCTTCGCCGTTGTGCGGTGGAAGCTGCTTCCCGCTCGTGTGGGGATGGCCGCGTACCTGCGGTTGTGTTCTCGCTTTGGGATTTGGTATGCGGAATCTGCATACGACTGTTCCTTGTGCCTGCGGGGATGTTCCTGCGCAGTGGGAGCCACTTGCCCGCGCCCT